>JABFYB010000467.1 GCA_013361475.1 Hamadaea sp. | reverse complement strand
CACGTCAGCTTCCGCACCTGGTCGGACGGGTCGGAGATCTGCCGCTACGCGCTGGGCCGCGAGGCCGAGGACGAGTTCGGGGCGCCGTATCTGGTCGTCCACCGAGCCGATCTGCACCGGGCGCTGGCCGCGGCGGTCCCGCCCGAGTCAGTACGCCTGCATACGACGGTCGTGGGCATCGACCAGGACGACGACCACGCCCATGTGACGACGGCGACCGGCGAACGCCTGACGGCGGACCTGGTGGTGGCCGCGGACGGGATCCGCTCGGCGGCCCGCCAGTGGCTGTTCGGCGAGGACGAGGCGGTGTTCTCCGGAACCGCCGCGTACCGAGCGCTGCTCCCGTCCTCCCAGGTGTCCGACCTGGGCCTCCCCCAGCTCGCCGCCTGGCTGGGCCCGGACCGCCACTTCGTCCACTACTGGGTCCGCCGCGGCGAACTCCTCAACGTCGTAGCCGTGTTCAGCACGCAGGCACCGACCCAGGAATCATGGACGGCCAGGGCGGAACCCGGAGAGCAGCTGCGCGAGTTCACCGACTGGGACCCTCGTGTCCTGGCGGTCCTCGAACGGGCGGGCCAGGTCCACCGCTACGGCATCTACACCCGCACCCCGCTCACCCGCTGGAACGTCGGCCGGGTGACCCTCCTCGGCGACAGCGCCCACGCGATGGTCCCGTTCCAGGCCCAGGGCGCGGCCCAGGCGATCGTGGACGCGGCGGTGCTGGGCGACGAGCTGGCGGGAGCGGCATACCGGGGCTCGGCCGAAGTACCCGACGCGCTCGACCGATACGTCCGCCGACGGCTCGCGACCGCCACGGGCATGCAGGCCCGCTCGGCCCGGGCGGGCAGCGAGTTCCACCTCCCGGACGGTCCGGAGGCCGAGGCCCGGAACGCCCGGATGGTGGCGTACGCGGCGAAGCACAGGTTCATGCCTCAGGCGACGACGTGGAGTGCGGACGTCCGGGACGAGCAGGACGAGCAGGACGAGCAGGACGAGCAGGACGAGCAGCCGAGACTCTGACCCGCGCAAACGCCATCACCATCGCCAGCAGGCTCAGGCCGAACATCAGGATCCCCAGCGGGACATGGACCGACGGCACGCGCGCGATGCCGAGCACCACCTGCACCGAGGCGAGCACGAGAAAGCCGGACGAGTAGAGGATGGGACGCGGGCTGCCGCCCCCGGGCCGCCACGCGAGGATCGCGGCGAGCACGTACAGCATCGACGCGCCGTACATCACGCGCGCTCCGATGCCGTGCAACAACTCCCCGTGCGAGGAGGACAGCAGCACACCGGCGGTGACGGCCTGGAAGAACAGGGCAAGGGTCTGCAAGGCGACCGTGACCTGCAGAAACGTGAGGCTGCGCGGTTTCGCCGTCGCCTGTGTGGTGGTGGCCATGGCGCGGTCCCCCTTCTCTGCCCGGCGGCAGTGATCGATAGTGTCTCGGTAGTCCGACGACGCAGGGCCGCGGAATGTGAGGCGGGAGCCGAAGCGGACGGATGCGGCGCAGCGGACCAGGGAGGGGGCCCGGCGTGAGCGCGATCGTGGGCGAGCGACGCCAACTGATCAACATCGCCTACCGGTTGCTCGGTTCACTGACCGAGGCCGAGGACGCGGTGCAGGAGACGTACGCCCGTTGGTACGCGATGTCGCCACGGCAGCAGGCGGCCATCGAGTCGCCCGGCGCCTGGCTGACGACGGTGGCCGGCCGTGTCTGCCTGGACCTGCTCGGCTCGGCGCGGGCCCGCCGCGAGCGCTACGTCGGCGAGTGGATTCCCGAGCCGCTGCCGGACCGTACGGAGTGGATAGGCCGGGCGAAGGACGCCGACGGAGCCGACCCCGCCGACCAGGTCACCCTGGACGAGTCGGTGAACATGGCCTTCCTCGTGGTACTGGAATCGATGACGCCCGCCGAGCGCGTGGCGTTCATCCTCCACGATGTCTTCCGGTACCCCTTCACCGAGATCGCCGAGATCGTGGGCCGGACACCGGCGGCGTGCCGCCAGCTGGCATCGTCGGCCCGTCGCCGTATCGACGGCACGCCGGCCACCACGGTCCCGGTGGCGGCGACGGCGGGGCAGGCGGGCCTGGTACGGCACTTCAAGAAGGCATGGGAGGCCAAGGACATCAGGGCCCTGGTCGACCTGCTCGACCCCGAAGCCACGATGATCGCCGACGGCGGCGGACTCGTCGGCACGGTGCTCCGCCCGATCACGGGCAGCGACCGTATCGCCCAGTACCTGCTCTTCATCGCCGACAAGGCCCCCGGACTGACCCTCCTGGAGCGATCGGTCAACGGCCGCCCCGGCCTGGTCGCCCAACACGCGGGCACCACCGCGACCGTGGCGGCATTCAGCTTCACCGACGGCCGCATCACGCACATCTGGGCGATCCGCAATCCGGAGAAGCTCCGTCTGTGGGCTGATCACGGGCAGAGCTGATCAGGCACCCCAGGCGGCGGCAGGCCTACGAATCAGACTCCGTCGTCAGTCAACGAACAGGTCCTCCGCCTTCGCCGCATGGACCGCCCGCTTGAACCAGGTCTCCAGCAGATCGAGGTCAGAACAATCCATCACCCGCTCACGCACCGAACTCGGGACCGGGATGCCACGCAGGCTGAGGAGTTCGAGGACCTTCGCCGCCCGTTCCTGCTCGATGCCCTCTTCCCTGCCCTCATCGCGCACCTGCTGCGCCAGCGGGTGTCGCCAGAAGTACTGCATCGCCGTCATCAGGTCCCTCCAGATCTGCTGCGCCTGGGGACGGCCAGGCAAGAGTCGACGAACTGCACGAAGGCTGCGGCACTATCGGCATCGACGGTCCGCAGGGCGGCTGCCAGGGGTTC
>JABFYB010000396.1 GCA_013361475.1 Hamadaea sp. | reverse complement strand
CGGGTGGCCGGGTCAGCCCGTCCCGCCGCAGGCCCAACCGCCGGCCTACGGGGCGTACACGCCGCCGCCCGCGCCGACGTCCCCGCCGGCCGGCTGGCCGCAGACCCCGCCCCAGCAGTGAAGCCCCGTAGTGAAGCCCCGTAGTGAAGCCGTTGGCAATGAAGTCTCAGGAGTAAGGCCCCAGCAGTAAGGCCCCAGTGGTCAGGAATCCTTGAGCCCCGCCGCCGTCACCTTGACGAGCCGGTCGACGGCGGCGCGGCTGGGCAGCGCGACCGCGGCGTTCAACGCCGCCAGGCAGTACGCCGCCAGCTCGTCGGCGCTCACATCGGACCGCAGTTGCCCGGTACGCGCGCCTTCCGTGATCAGGTCGCGGACGAATCCCCGCAACGTCTGGTGGGCTTGGTCGGCGTGGCGGGTCTCGTGCAGGGCCAGCGCCGCGTCGCTGTCGTGGTGCGTGTGCGACGCGTGCCGGAGCTGGGCGTATGCCCGCAGGACCGCCTGCAGCCGGTCTGCCGCGGGCACGGCCGGGTCGGCCGCCGCGCGTACCTGTTCCAGATGACGGGTGAGCTGCCGTTCGTGCCAGGCGGCGACGACCGCTTGGGCGTCGGGGAAGTATTTGTACAGCGTCGCCCGGCCGATTCCGGCCCGGTCGGCGATCTGCGACATCGTCAGCCCGACGAGCCCGTGCTCGGCGACCAGCGTCGCGGTGGCGGCGAGGATCGCGTCTCGCAGCGCTGTCCGGTGCGCGTCGATCGTCTCCGTCCACAACTTGGGCACCCTCGGAGGTTACACCATGGCCTCTAGTCCGACACTTCGTTGTTGACGTAGACACTGTGTCTCGATAAAACTGGACGGCATGCCGACCGACATCGCGCGGATCGAGACCGACCGCGCCGAACGTTTCCTCAAGCAGTTCTGCGACCACGCCCGAGCGATGGGCGTGAGCGCCGAGCGCGAGCAGTCCCAGGGCGTCGTCGTCTTTCCCGACGGCCGCTGCACGCTGACCGCCGACGCCACTGCGCTCCTCGTGCAGATCGAGGCCACCGACGATCAGGCGCTGCGCCGCATCCGCGACATCGTCACGCGCGATTTCCAGCGGTTCGGCGGCCGCACCCCGCTCGCCGTCGCGTGGTCCCACCGGCCGCGGTCCTGGGTCGCGCCGGCCGTCGCGGTCGGCGTGCTGATCGCGATCGCCGTCCACGCCGGTCTCGCGGGTGCGGCGTTACGTCGTGGGTGGACAGTCCCACTGCTCGTCGCTGTGCTCGCGGCCGTGGCGGTCAAGCTCGTGGCGCTGCTGGTGGTACGCCGAAAGACCGGCCGGTTCGGTCATCACCGTCCCACCGCACACGGCTGACCTCAGCGCAACGCGGTCGCGGCGGCGTCGCGTACGGCGGTGGTCAGCGTGGCCAACGCCGCCGACTCCAGCCGCCAGTGCTGCCAGTACAGCGGCACGTCCAGCGGCCGGCCGGGCAGCCGGAGCACCCGTTTCGCGGCGATCTCCGTGGTCGCCAGGTGCTCCGGCATCAACGCCCAACCCAGCCCCAGCCCGATCGCCCGGTTGAACGCGTCCGCCGACGGCACGTAGTGGATCGGCGGGTCCAACGCTCGCCGCGTCACCGTACGCAGAAACCGGTGCTGCAGCTGATCCTTCCGGTTGAGCAGCAACATCGGGGCGTACGCGAACTCGTCGGCCGTGCCGCCGGCGGGAAACCACCGCTCGCGTACGCCGGGCGCGACGACCGGCAGGTATCGCATCGTGCCCAGGCGCTGGACGCGGCAGCCCTGCACGGGCACGTTCTGCGTCGTGACGGCGGCCATCACGGTGCCGCTGCGCAGCAGCTCAGCGGTGTAGTCCTCGTCGTCCTGGTGCACGTCGAACAGCAACCGCGCGGTCGCGGGGACCGCCGCCAACGCCGGCAGGAACCAGGTCGCCAGCGAGTCGGCGTTGACCACGATCGGCAGCCGCGTCCACGACTCTTCCGCGTCGCCGGTGCTGCCCCGCGCGGAGTCGAGGGCCTCGCGCTCCAGCAACGCGACCTGCCCGGCCAGCCGTAGCAGGGGCTCGCCCGCCGCCGTGGCCAGGCACGGCTTGGCCCGCCGCACCAGTACTTGCCCGGCGGTCTGTTCGAGCGCCTTGATCCGCTGGCTCACCGCCGAGGGCGTGATGTTCAGCGCGCGGGCCGCCGCCTCGAAGCTCCCCTCGCGGATCACCGCGGCGAAGGTCTGCAGTTGGGCGGAGTCCAAGGTCACCTAAGCAATGCTAATCGACCCTAAGAAACATTAGTTGGACTACGTCGGTGGACGTTCCTACCGTTGCACCGTGCTCAGCTCACTGTTCGCCGGATTCGGCGCCTCCCTCGGCCTGATCGTCGCCATCGGCAGCCAGAACGCCTTCGTGCTGCGCCAAGGGCTCCGCCGCGAACACGTCCTGCCGGTCGTCGCGCTTTGTGCGGTCTCCGACGCGTTGCTCATCACGGCGGGCGTCGCGGGCCTGGGCACCGTGGTCGCCGACCGGCCCGCCGTGCTCGAGGTCATCCGGTGGTCCGGCGCCGCGTTCCTGCTCGCCTATGCGACCTTGGCGGTACGCCGAATGCTGCGACCCGGGCTCCTAGAGGCGGCGACGGGCGCCGGAGCGGGACTGCGTGCCACCCTGCTGACCTGCCTGGCGTTCACGTACCTCAACCCGCACGTCTACCTGGATACGGTGTTGCTCCTGGGTGGACTGGCCAGCCAGGAGCAACACCGATGGTGGTTCGCCGCCGGAGCCGCGCTCGCCAGCGCGGTCTGGTTCGCCGGACTCGGCGGCGCCGCCCGGCGGCTCGCCCCGCGCCTGGCCCGCCCGGCGACCTGGCGTGTGCTGGACGGTTTGGTCGCCGCGACGATGACCGTCGTCGGGCTGCGGCTGGTCCTCGCCTGAGGACCAGCCGCTGGACCCGTTACCGCCTACGGTCCCGTCCGGAGCGGTCGTCCTCCACATCGACCTGCTCTTTGCGTACGGTGCCCTTCACGTGCTGCTGCTCCGTGTGGGTCTCCGTCACGAGGCCGACCTGCTCCACCGGCACGGTCTCCTTGCTGACGGTCGGCCGCTCCTCGTGCAGAGTCACCTCCGCGGTCTCCTCGGCGAACGGATGCTCACCCGTCGCCCGCCGGGATCCCGGCCCGTCGATCGGGCGGCGTTCGACGCGGACCTCCTCGTGGCTGACCGGGACCGTGATGTCGACGTTCTCGGTCACCACGTGCTTGCGCAGGCGGACCTTGCCGGTCTCGACCTGCTGCTTGCCCGTCCGCAGCTGCTCCTCGTAGCGGGTGAGGTTGAGGTTCTCGGACTTCTCGCCCGTCCCGCTCCGGCCGGCCGTCTGCGTCCGGTCGCTCATCCGCATGTCGCTGCCCAGCCGGGCCTGGTCGCCCGTCCGGTCCGCACCGGCCCGGATGGACTCGTCGGTGGCCGACGAGGCGCGACCGGCGAACTTGCCGGCCGGCAGGTTGTAGTAGTACCGGTCCAGCTCGGCCGCCGACCGCTCGCTCAGATTTCCGGACTCCCGTTCGACCTGCGGCGCGCCCCGAACCTCGTCCTTCATGGCCGACACATGGAGTTCGTGGCCCTCGATATGGCTCTCGTCGTCGAGGGGCACGAAGTTCTCGTTCGTGCCGAACCATCCGGTACGCACCGCGACCCACGCGGGGTGCCCGTCGTCACCGTCGAGATAGACCTGGCCGACCGACCCGATCTTCTCCCCGGCAGCGTCGTACACCTTGGCTCCGGCCAGCAGGTTCAGCTGTTGCGTGCTGATCATCAGAAAACCCCCGTCTTCCTGCGTCACGTCTTCTGGCCTTGCGAAGATCGCGTACCCACCTGATCAAGACGGAAACTCGCCGCGCGTTAGCAAGATCTCAATGTCCACGACCGCCGCGATCTTGATCCCCGCGTACGCCTTAGCGGACCCTGGTCCGGTGAGAAAACTCTACGTAGCGGCCCACGTCTACATGATTCTCGGTCTGATCAGCGGTCTGGCGTACCGGGAGATCACGAAGATCAAGGACTACACCGGCGACACCCAGCTCGGCGTGGTGCACACCCATCTGCTCGCGCTCGGAATGCTGTTCTTCCTGATCGTGCTGGCCCTGGAGAAGCTGTTCAGCCTGACCGCGAACCGGCGCCTGTTCGCCACCTTCTTCTGGGTCTACAACCTCAGTCTCGCCGTGTCGATCGGCGCCATGATCGTCCACGGCACGCTCACGGTCTACGGCAAGGAGAGCAACGAGGCGATCGCCGGCATCGCCGGGCTCGGCCACATCGGGCTGACCGTCGGCCTCGTGCTGCTGTTCGTCAACCTCGGCAAGCGCGTTCCCGCCGGCCGCACTCCAGACACCGAATAGCCACTGGCCACGCGCACGCACAGCGCCTGCCCGTCGCCGGAACCGGGCGCTGTGCGGTGCGGCGCGCGGAGTCCGCGCGTACTCGGCAGTGGCGGCTCACCCGGGAGATGTGGGACCGTGTCCGCCGGGACGACATCGAGCTGACCGGGGGTACTGGTGATCAAGGCGGTTTTCTTCGACGTCGGCGGGACCATTCTGGACGAGTCGCGGGAGTTCGCGACCTGGGCGGACTGGATCGGCGTACCGCGTCACACGTTGTCGGCCGTCCTCGGCGCGGTGATCGCCCGGGGCCTGGACTTCCGGCAGACGTTCGAGATCGTTCGCCCCGGCTTCGACCTCGAAGCCGAACGAGAGCGGCGCGAGGCGGCCGGCCGGCCCGAGACGTTCGACGACGAAGACCTCTATCCGGACGCCCGCCGCTGCCTGGCCCGGCTGAAGGAACAGGGCCTGCTCGTCGGCCTGGCCGGGAACCAGCCCGCGTACGCCGAGACGATCCTGCGCGGGCTGGACCTGTCGGTGGACGTCATCGGCACCTCCGAAGGATGGGGCGCGGCCAAACCGTCGACAGCCTTCTTCGACCACGTTGTACGCGAAAGCGGCGTCGAGGCCTCGGCGATCCTCTACGTCGGCGACCGCCCCGACAACGACGTACGCCCAGCGCTGGAAGCCGGCCTGAAGACCTGCCTCATCCGGCGCGGACCCTGGGGTCACATCCTCGACATGCCGGCCGTCGCGGAGCGAAGCCTGTTCCGCATCGATACGCTGGACGACCTCCCGGATCTGGTCGCTCACCACAACGCCGGGCACTCCTCTCCCGCGTCGGCCTCAGCGGCGGGTGTAGGCCGTGACCGGCCCGGTCAGCAACAGGACCAGTGAGCTCACGGCGAGGCAGGCGACGGCAAGGTTCCCGCTCAGCGAACCGAGCTGCATGGGCGTGCCGACGGGGGTCGCCTCGTCGGCGATCAGACCGCGCAGCGGCGACTGCAGCGGGCACATCGCCCAGACGAGGGCCGCGGCGGCGAGGAACGCCAACGTGACGCGGGCGAGGTCGACGCCGTGCCGGAGGTGACGCAGGAGTAGGACGGCCACCGATCCAGCCACAAGGACGCCGACCAGCGACAGGCCGGCGAGCCCGACCGTCACCCCGCCGGAGAGGGCGAACTCGTCGGAGTCGATCGAGTCGAGCTCAGGCCGGCCGACGATCGCGAGGATGAGCTGCGCGGTGGCAAGCAGCGGCGCGACGACCACTCCGGCGACGATCGCCCAGGTGGCCGCGGTCAGCTCGGCGGGCGGCGTCGGTGGCGCGGGCGGTTCGCCCGGCTGATCGGCGGAACCGAGAACGCGGAGTAAACGTTCGTGCTCAGCCGGAGTGCCGATCGCGGCCCGGTCCTGCGGATGCTCGGCGTACCAGCGGATCGCGTCCGCGAGCAGCGCCGTGTCGATGCCGACCCGGGCGGGGATGACCGGCGCGTGCCGCTGCCCCGTCCCGACAGCCTGCCCCTGCTGCGTCACCAGGTCCGGACGCAGCAGGCGCAGCTGCATCAGGTGTGTGTTCGGCGACGGGCGTGGCGGCCCGCCCGGCGCGAGCGACTCCCAGGGCACGTGACGGCGAAAGATCCCGATGTTCCAGTCCACGCCGGCCGGGGTGAGGCGCAGGCCCGGCGCCGACGCGATCCGCCACAGCCTATGCAGAAAGAAGAACAAGCTGAAGACGGCCGGCATCATCGACCAGGCGAAACTGCCACCGTCGACGGCGGTGAGGCCCAGTACCCCGACTCCGGGTCCGGCCACGACAAGGAACCCGACGACGACCCAGCGGAGGTCGTTCGCCGGCGGGACCGTGAACGCGTCGCCGGTGACGGCGAAGCGAGCCGGGCGGTTGCCGGTACGCAGGTTGATGACGAGGCTACGGACGAGCAGTACGACCACCGTGCCAGCGGCCACCGCAGCCGCGCCGACTCCGGTCCAGAGCAGAGCGGTATCCGCACCCACGGCGCTCAGAGAGGGGAGACCGATCGCGACCGCGACGGCGTACACCGCTGCGGTCGGGACGGACGTCCGCAGCGCGCGGCCGGACTTCGCGTAGGCCATAGTCGATGTTGTAGCACTCGTGTGCCACCACCGGCTCGGCTCGGGGTTTGAGGTCCCGTGGCCGCGGGGATGACTCGGGTAGGCCCAGGTGGCCGGGCCGGACGTCGGACGCGAAGGAGCGCGCTGTGGATGGGATCGTACTGCTGAAAGAGGACCACAAAGCGGTCAAGCGGCTGTTCCGGGAGTTCGAGCGTACGCACAAGGACGCCTCACCCGAGCAGAAGCGGACGCTGGTCGACAAGATCATTCACGAGCTGACGACGCATGCGTTCATCGAGGAGACGATCTTCTACCCGGCGGCGCGCGCCGAGGTCCCGGACAACGACGAGCACGTCCTCGAGTCGGTCGAGGAGCATCACGTGGTCGCCTGGCTGCTGTCCGAGCTGGCCAAGCTGAATCCGGCCGACGAGACGTTCGACGCCAAGGTCACGGTGCTGATCGAGAACGTCGAGCATCACGTCGAGGAGGAGGAGCAGGAGTGGTTCCCCGGGGTGCGCAAGACCCTCGGCCGTAACCGCCTCGCCGAACTCGGCGAGCAGATGGAGGCCGCCAAGTCCAAGGCGCCGGCCGACCCCCTGGCGTTGATGTCCGCCACGGCGTGATCCGCAGCGGGTCACGCGGAGGCTAGGCGACCGGCACGACGAAAGGAGAAAGTCATGCCCGCTGGATCGAGCCCGAAGCGCGAACGGCAGTACGAGCACATCAAGTCCAGCGCCAAGAAGCGCGGCATGTCCACCGATCGGGCGGAGGAGATGGCGGCGCGAACCGTCAACAAGGAGCGCGCCCGTCATGGTGAGTCGAAGACGGCCAGCAAGCTGTCGCTGTCCGACATGTCGTCGGGGGAGCGGGGCGGCAAGCGGTCGCACGGCGGGCCCAAGGGTCAGACCAAGGCGCAGCTCTACAACGAGGCCAAGGACCGCAACATCAAGGGCCGGTCCACGATGACGAAGGCCCAGCTGCAGCGAGCGCTGTCGCGCTGACGCCGCCGACTCGGGACGCGTCATGGAGGCGGAGGGCGCTGTGCGCCTCCGCCTCCTACGGGTTCCCGGCGCCGAGGGCGGCGCGGAGCCGGTCGTGCTCGGCCTGCGTACCGATGGCCGCCCGGTCCTCGGGATGATCGGCGTACCAGTGGATCGCGTCGGCCAGGAACACCGGCTGGACGTCCACCGCCAGTGACAGGTTCGGCCGGTCGGCGGTCCCGCTGCCTAGGCGCATGCCGTGCTGGGACACCAGCTCCGGCCGGGAAACGATCAACGGCAGTCGATAGTCCGACGGCCGTGGCCGGTTCGGGCCGCCCGGGGCGAGCGCCTCCCACGGGATGTGCCGCCGGAAGATGCGCGCGTTCCAGTAAACGCCCGTCGGGCGCAACTCGAAGACCGGTCCCGGCCCGAGGGCGAGGAGCAGCCCGATCGGGATCGTCATGAGGGCGACGAAGGCGATGGCGATGCCGCGCGTGTCGGGAGTGCGCCACATCGTTCCGGCCAGTGGTCCCACCAGGAGGATGCCCATGACGCCGTTGAGGCGCAGGTCGGCCATCGGCGGGATGCGGAAGGCGCCACTCAGCACGGTGAATCGGGCGGGCCGGCGGGAGCGTAGCGAGGCGATCATGACGGCGTTGACGACGATCCCGGCAAGCGCGCCCAGCAGCGCCACGCTCATCGAACCGATGACGAGGACGAAGACGATGGTGCCGTCCGGATGGTGCGTGTCGAACCACGCGATCGAAAACCCGCTGGCCAGCGAGAACAGGATCGCGCCGGCCAGCGCCCAGCTGACCGCCCGCGTACGCGAATTCATGTGCATGTTGTAGCAGGGCGATGCCAGACTGACGTAGATGGCCATCGACAGCGGCGAAGAGGCGTACGACCCGAACTCGGTCGTCGACAAGTGGACCGCGATCTGGGACGAGCTGGGCGTCTATCGGGCGCGGGACGACGACACGCCTCGGTCGTACGTCGTCAGCATGTTCCCGTATCCGTCGGGCGACCTGCACATGGGCCACGCCGAGGTCTACTCGATCAGCGACGCGATCGCCCGCTACCTGCGGATGCGCGGGCAGAACGTGCTCAACGGGATCGGCTGGGACTCCTTCGGGCTGCCCGCCGAGAACGCGGCACTCAAACGCCGCCTCGACCCCCGCGACTGGACCTACGCCAACATCGAGACCCAGGCGCGCTCGTTCCGCCGCCTCGGCGTCTCGTTCGACTGGCGTACGCGGCTGCACACGTCGGATCCCGAGTATTACCGGTGGAACCAGTGGCTGTTCCTGCGGCTGTTCGCGGCCGGCCTCGCATACCGGAAGGAGGCGGCGGTCAACTGGTGCCCGAACGACCAGACCGTGCTGGCCAACGAGCAGGTCATCGGCGGCCGCTGTGAGCGGTGCGGCGCGGTGGTCGTCCAGCGGCCGTTGACGCAGTGGTTCTTCCGCACCACCGGGTACGCCCAACGGATGCTCGACGACATGGGTCAGCTGGCCGGGCGCTGGCCGAACGAGATCATGGCGATGCAACGCAACTGGATCGGGCGCTCCGTCGGTGCGTACATCTTGTTCGAGATCGAAGGCCGGGACGACGCGGTCCGGGTGTTCACGACGCGCCCGGACACGTTGTTCGGCGCGACCTTCCTGGTGGTGGCGATGGACGCGCCGCTTGCCGCAGAGCTGGTGAGCGACGGCCGGCGGGCCGCCTTCGAGGCCTACCGTGAGCGGGCCGCGACCGCGACCGAACTGGAGCGGCTGGCGGCGGACCGGCCGAAGACCGGCGTCTTCCTGGGCCGGTACGCGATCCACCCGGCGACCGGCGAGCGTCTGCCGGTGTACGCGGCCGATTACGTCCTGGCCCACTACGGAACCGGCGCGATCATGGCGGTGCCCGCGCACGATCAGCGGGACCTGGACTTCGCGCTGGTCCACGCGCTGCCAATACGCCCAGTGATCGACACCGGCGAAGCCGATCCGCGCGAGACCGACGTCGCCACCGAGGGGGAGGGGCGGCTGGTCGACTCGGGGGAGTTCACCGGGCTGCCGTCCGCTGAGGCCAAACAGGCGATCGTCGAGCGGATCGGCGCGCAGGAGGCGGTCACCTACCGGTGGCGCGACTGGCTGATCTCCCGGCAGCGCTACTGGGGCACGCCGATCCCGATCGTTCACTGTCCACAGTGCGGACTCATCCCGGTGCCCGAAGACGAACTGCCCGTGACCCTGCCCGCGAGCGGCTACGGCCTGCGGCCGACCGACGGCCGGTCACCGTTGGCGAGCGCGACCGACTGGGTGACAGTGGACTGTCCGCGGTGCGCCGGCCCCGCGCGGCGCGACACCGACACGATGGACACCTTTGTGGACTCCTCGTGGTACTTCCTGCGCTACCCGAATCCGTCGTACGAGGGCGGGCCGTTCGATCCGGCCGGCGTGGACCGCTGGCTGCCGGTCGACGAGTACATCGGCGGCCGTGAGCACGCCACCGGCCACCTCATGTACGCCCGCTGGCTCACCAAGGCCCTGCACGACCTCGGTCTGCTGCCGTTCACCGAACCGTTCGCCCGGCTGACCAGTCAGGGGCAGGTCATCATGAACGGCAAGGCGATGAGCAAGACGCTGGGCAACCTCGTCAATCTCCAGGAGCAGATCGCGAGCTACGGGCCCGATGCCGTCCGGGTGACGATGCTGTTCGCCGGGCCGCCCGAGGACGACATCGACTGGGCGGACGTCTCGCCCGCCGGTGCGGTCAAGTGGCTCGCCCGCCTGTGGCGGTTGTCCGGGTCGCTCGCACGGTCCACGGGAGAGTCCGATGAGGAGCTGCGGCGAGCGGTGCATCGCCTGATCGCGGAGACGACGTCCGCGATGGACGCTCGCCGGTTCAATGTGGCCATCGCGCGGCTGATGGAGCTGACGACGGTGCTGCGCAAGGCTTCGCCGAGCGGTCCGGTCACCCGGGAGGGTGTCGAGGCGCTGGCGGCGATGGTGTCGTGCTTCGCCCCGTTCACCGCGGAGGAGATGTGGGAGCGGCTTGGCCACCCGCCGTCGGTCTGCGCCCGGCCCTGGCCGGTCGCCGACCCCGCGCTCCTGGTCACCGAGTCGGTCACCTGCGTCGTCCAGGTCAACGGCAAGGTCCGCGACAAGCTCGCGGTGCCGCCGGACGTCAGCGAGTCGCGCTTGCGGGACCTCGCTCTCGCCTCCCAGAAGGTACGCACAACGCTGGGCACGTCCGAAGTGGCCCGAGTGATCGTGCGCCCGCCGTCGGTGGTGAACATCGTCGCACTTGCAGGTTAGTACACCGACCGGTATATGTAGTAGGCGTGACACCGCGAGGGACCGCCCGTAGTTCGCTGATCGCCAGCGCGATCGACCTCATCGCCGCCCGGGGGGTCAACGCCGTCGGCGTGGACGCCATCGCCGGCCAGGCCGGTACCACCAAACGCACCCTCTACCTGCACTTCCCGGGCAAGGACGCCCTCGTGGCCGAGGCCCTGACCGTCCGCAGCGCCGGCTGGCACGACCAGCTGACCGCGGCCGTCTCCGCTCGGGCGGCCGACCCGGAGGGCCAGCTGCTCGCCGTCTTCGACCTGCTCAGCGAGGCCGCGTCCGGACCGGGCTACCGAGGCTGCATGTTCGTCAACGCCGCCGCCGACCTGCCCGACCCCGATCACCCCGCACGCCCGGTCGCCAGCCTCCACAAGCGACGGCTACTGGACTTCATCACCACGCGGACCGCCGCGATGGGCGTACGCGATCCGGAGGCGCTCGCCCGGCAGCTGAAAGTCCTGATGGAGGGGGCGGTCGCCACCGCCCTCGTCGATCCCGGCCCCCAACCGGCACGGGACGCCCGGGCCGCCGCCGTCGTGCTGATCGCCGCCGCTCAGGTTCACTCCGCTCACGTCGAGCCTGCTCACGTCAAGCCTGCTCACGTCGAGCCTGCTCGCGTCAAGGCTGCTCGCGTCAAGGCTGCTCGCGTCAAGGCTGCTCGGGTCAAGGCTGCTCGCGTCAAGGCTGCTCGCGTCAAGAAGGGAACGTCGTGACCGACGAGACCGGCCGAGGTTCGGCCGCCGCCGCCCCCGACACCGTCGTCGACCTGTTCGCGACCTGGCTCGACGAGCTGGCCGGAGCCGTCCGCCACCGCTTCCAGGATCTACCGGACGACGCCGTCGCGTACCGGCCGGACCCCGGCGGCAACAGCGTCGGCGTCACGCTCTGGCACTTCACCCGCTGGCTCGACCTGCTCACCCACCAGGCGTGGCGCGCCGAGCCGGTCAGCGGCGAAGTATGGCACCGCAACGGCTGGGCCGCCCGCACCGGCTACGACCCGACCGGACTCGGCTTCCAGGGCTACGGCGTGGTCACCGGCTTCACCGTCGAAGAGGTCGACGCCGTCCCCTTCCTGACCTCGTCGCAGCTGCTGGCGTACTTCTCCGAGGTGACGGACAGCCTTCGGGCCGAACTGCGCGGCCTGACCACCGGCCAACTCCATGAGCCCGCCCCCGGACTGGGCGGGCAACGCAGCCGCTACAGCTGGCTCGCGCCCGTGCTGCAGGGCAGCTTCGGGCACATCGGCGAGATCGACGCGCTCCTCGCGATGCGTACGCGTCGCATGGCCGACTGACGGTGA
>JABFYB010000038.1 GCA_013361475.1 Hamadaea sp. | reverse complement strand
CGGATCTCATCGACCGAGAGCGACTCGGCCGGCTCGACCAGCGGCGGCAAAGACACGGTGAAGCTCCTGCCTGCGATGCGTGATGTTGCGGCGACTCGGCCATTCTTGCTCGCGCCGGTGAATTCTGGCCATGACGTCTACCACGTGGGACGCGGGAATATATTCGCCCCGGGCGATCAACGCCGGACCGATCAGGGGATCGGCGGGCCAGTGTATCGCTTTCCGTCAATGTATGGCCACGAGTTCGCGACGCAGCCCTTCAGTCCGTAGGTCTGCTGCTGCATGACCGGCGCCGCCTGGCCCCGGCCCGGGCAGGCCTCGTGGTAGAGCCCCAGTTGGTGGCCGACCTCATGGTTGATCGCGTACGCCTGATAGACGTCGAGCGGAGCGTTGTAGTCCGGGACGGCGGTCAGCCAGCGGGCGAGGTTGATGATCACCTGACCGCTGATCCGGCACGAGGTGTAGCGCTCGGTATGCAGGCCGCCGGCGGCGCACATCTTCTCCGAGGTCGCCGGGGTGGCCAGGTAGATCACGAACTCGTGGCTGGCACCTTTGGGGACACGCTGGAACTTCGTCTTGCCTCCGGCGATCCAGCTCCGGGAGTCACCGAGGATCTTCTCGACGGCGGTCGCGAAGACAGCTGCGTTCTGCCCGCTCCCGTCCTCCACGGCGATCTGATATTTGCGCAGCGTTCCCGCCGTGCCCAGCACCTTGCCGGTGCCTCCGGCGTACGCGAAGGTGCCCGGACCGGTCTCCGGCACGCCGGTCGACTCGACGGCGGCGGACGGCGAGCCGGACGGGGCGACCGCAGCGGCTGCCTGCACCGAGGATGAGGGCGACGGCGCTGGTCCCGGCGCGGATGGACCGGCGGCGGCCTCGCTCGGCGACGACGGACTCCGCAGGAGCAGACCGGCGACGGAACCGACGAGGATCACCAGGACGGCGACGGCCAACACGCGACGACGGCGCATCTGCGCGCGACGGCGAGCGGCCCGGCGTTGCGCCCGGGGCCCGAGCTGGCGAGGCGCGACCTCCGAAGACCGGTACGCCGGCCGCTCGCGCAGGTCTGTCCGCCGCGACCGGGCGGACTCCTGGCGAGGGTAGTGCTCCGGCTCGGCGGGCGGATGCCGGCGATCGTGGCTCATGACGCGCTCCAGCCTGCCATAGATCCGCGGAGATCAGGCGGATCGGGCTCGGACACACGAAGATTCGTACCGTCACCGTTCATGATCATCGCGCCGTCCACGTTGCTGGGTCGGGCATTTTGCCTCGCGAAGCAGCATGGCTGACGCAATGATCACGCAAAGGGGTCACGCGCGAAGCAGGGAGGCCGGCGAGTTGAGGAGTCCGAGGATCGCGCGAGCGACCACCCGCGGCACCTCCATCTGCGCGACGTGCCCCACGTCGGGCAGCAGGAGCAGCCGAGTGTCGGGGATGGCACGGGCGACTCGCGAGACGACCCGGACGTCGACCAGCCGATCGCGCAGTCCCGCGATGACCAGCGTCGGTACGCTGACCCGCCGGGCCATCGCCCACAGCGATCCGGAGCCGGGCAGTTGCGCGCGCAGGAACGAGAGCACGAGCCCGCGCATGGCGCCCGTGTACGCACTGGCGAAGTGCTGCACCTCGGACCGCCGTCGCGCCTCCTCGACGGCTTCGGCGAGTCGCTGGGGCGGGATGCCGTCCGGGTCGGCGAAACAGGCCTTCAGCACTTCGGCGGCGAGCTGCTCGGGTGGGATCGCCGCCATCTGCCGGGCGGCCAGCCGATCCACTCGGGGCAGAGCGAGGAACGGGACGACGCGGCCTTGCAACGAGCGTCGCGGATCCAGGAACGGCATCGCCGGCGAGACCAAGGTCAGCGTACGCACCAGGTCGGGCCGGAGCGCCGCGACGCGTACGCTCACCGCCCCGCCGAGGGAGTTCCCGATCAGGTGCACCGGACCCCGGTCGGTCTGCTCGATCAGGCTGATCACGCAGTCGGCGAAGGCGCGCTGGGAGTACCGCCGGGCCGGGTCGCTGTGCCCGAAGCCGGGCAGGTCCATGGCCAGCCCGTCGACCCGGGGCGTGAGCAGTCCGGCGAGATCGGTCCAGTTCTGCGCCGAGCCGCCGAGCCCGTGGACGTAGAGCGCGGGTTCGGCGCCCGGCGACGGAGTGGCGCGGACGAACACGGATCGGCCGTCGATCTCGACGGAGTGACCGGGCCAGGGCGGTACGGGCGGGCCGTCCGGAGGCAGCTCGTCGTCCTCGGCGAGGACGGCCCGCCTCATGGCAGCAGGGCGCTCAACCGTCGGTTGACCGCCGCCAGCGTCGCGCGTACGACTGCCTGCCGAGGGTCGCCGGAGACCAGGGCGGACCCGGCCAGCTGCTCGACCCAGCCGTCGCAGACCAACAGGACCACCACGACGGCGACCTCGCAGCTGCCCATCGGGAGGATGGCCGCCTGCTCGACGTAGCAGTGCCCCCGGGTCTGCCCGTCGGCCGACTCGCTGAGCAGCTCGTCGACCGCGTTCGCGGCCGCGGCCGCGCACAGCCGCAGGACGTAGCCGTCGACCGCCGGACCGTTCGAGACGCCGAGCGCCACCCGTTCCCCGGCGACGAGGCGTACCTCGACCGTCGCGTCCAGGCCGAACGTGCTGACCTGCACGTGGTCGAGGACGACGCGGGCCGCCTCGGCCGGCGGTGTCAGCGCCGGTGGCCGACCGGGTTCCGGCTGTTCGTCGGGGCGGCCGAACCGGTCGCCACCAGGGCGGATCTGGTCCGGGTAGCGGCCGCGCATGGTGACCGGGTGCCGGCGGCGCGGCTCCCGGGGCGCGGCGCTGGCCGGGATCAGCCCCGGCGGCAGCGGC
>JABFYB010000447.1 GCA_013361475.1 Hamadaea sp. | reverse complement strand
TGCCCGGCGACCAGGCAGATGAGCACCGCGACCAGGGTCGGGGTCTCGTCGCGGTAGAAGTACGCCAGCGAGGCGAAGACCATCCCGTCCGCGATCCGGTCCATGGTGGAGTCGAGGAGCGCGCCGAACTTGCCGGTCTTGCGCTGAGCGCGCGCCAACGCGCCGTCGATGACGTCGGTGAGCGCGCTGAGCGTGACGATCACGACCGCCGCGACCAGGTGACCCCGGGTCGCGAAGCCGAGGGCGCCCACGCCGACGCCGAGCGTGCCGATGACCGTGACGACGTTGGCCGTCACGCCGACGCGCAGCAGGGCGCGAATGAGTGGATCGAAGAGTCGCACGGTGGCGCTCTTGACGGTGACGCTGAGGATCTTCGCCATAGCGGTCTAAAGATAATCGGAGGGTCTGCCGGATCTGTGTGTCGGGGTTGTTAAGTCGTGGCTCCGGGTGTGGGATCTAGGTATGTGATGTGAGACACACGCTATTCGAGGAGGTTGCGATGGCCCAGAAAACTGCGCCTGCCAAAGGCGCGGAGAAGGGGGTCGCCGGCGCCGTGCCGGCGGTGGAATCGCCCGTCAACGTACGCAACGTGGTGCTCGTCGGGCATTCCGGCACGGGCAAGACGACCCTGGTCGAGGCGCTGCTCGCCGCGACCGGGACGATCTCCCGGGAAGGCTCCGTCACCGACGGCACCACGGTGACCGACAACGACCCCGCCGCCGTACGCCAGCAGCGCTCCGTCGCGCTCGGCTGCGCGCCGCTGCTGCACAACGGCGTCAAGGTCAACCTCCTCGACACCCCCGGGTACGCCGACTTCGTAGGCGAGCTGCGCGCGGGGCTGCGCGCGGCCGACGCCGCCCTCTTCGTGGTGAGCGCCGTCGACGGCATGGACGCCGCGACCGTCGCGCTGTGGGAGGAGTGCGCCGCCGTCGGCATGCCGCGCGCGGTCGCCGTCACCCGGCTGGACCACCCGCGCGCCGACTTCGACGAGGTCGTGGCGCTGTGCGCCCGCGTCTTCGGCGAAGGCGTCATCCCCCTCTACCTGCCCATGCACGGCGACGACGGCGAGAGCGTCGTAGGCCTCATCGGGCTGCTCACCCAGCGCGTGTTCGACTACACCGAGGGCTTTCCCCCGGTCGTCCGCGACCCCGACCCGGAGCACCTGCCGGCCATCGAGGAGGCCCGCAACGAGCTGATCGAGGGGATCATCGCCGAGAGCGAGGACGAGACCCTGATGGACCGCTACCTCGGCGGCGAGGACATCGAGATCCAGACCCTGGTCGACGACCTGGAGAAGGCGGTCGCGCGCGGCCACTTCTACCCGGTCGTGCCGGTCAACTCCCCCACCGGCGTCGGCCTGGACGCCCTCCTGGAGCTGCTGACCAGCGCGTTCCCGACGCCGCTGGAGCATCCACTGCCCGCGGTCACCTCGGTCGACGGCTCCCCGCAGGCCCCCTTGACGTGCGACCCGGAAGGCCCGCTGGTGGCCGAGGTGGTCAAGACGACGATCGACCCCTACGTCGGGCGGGTGTCGCTGGTCCGAGTCTTCTCCGGCACGCTGCGCCCGGAGATCGCCGTGCACATCTCCGGCCACGGGCTGGCCGAGCGCGGCCACGCCGACCACGACACCGACGAACGCATCGCCCACATCTACTCGCCGCTCGGCGCCACCCTCCGGGAGGTGCCGTACGCCATCGCCGGCGACGTCTGCGCGATCACGAAGTCGACCGCCGCCGAGACCGGGGACACCATCTCGGCCAAGGACAACCCGCTGCTGGTCGAGGCGTGGGACATGCCGGAGCCGCTGCTGCCCGTCGCGGTCGTGCCGAAGACCCGCTCCGACGAGGACGCGCTGGCCAAGAACCTCGGGCGGCTCGCCGCCGGCGACCCGACGCTGCGACTGGAACGCAACCCGGAGACGCATCAGCTCGTGCTGTGGTGCATGGGTGAGGCGCACGCCGACGTCGTCCTCGAACGCCTCCGCGCGGGCGGCGTCGAACTGAGCACCGAACCGGTGAAGGTCGCCCTGCGCGAGGCGTTCCTCGGCGAGGCGCAAGGCCACGGCCGGCACGTCAAGCAGTCCGGCGGGCACGGGCAGTACGCCGTCTGCGACATCGTCGTCGAACCACTGCCCCGTGGCTCCGGCATCGAATTCGCCGAACGAGTCGTCGGCGGGGCCGTGCCGCACAACTACATCCCGAGCGTGGAGAAAGGCGTACGCGCCCAAGTCGAAAAGGGGCTCGTCGCGGGCTACCCGGTGATCGACGTCCGGGTGACCCTGGTCGACGGCAAGGCGCACAGCGTCGACTCGTCCGACGCCGCCTTCCAGACCGCCGGTGCGATGGCACTCAAGGACGCCGCCGAGAAAGCCCAGATCTCGCTGCTGGAACCGGTCGACGACGTCGAGATCCGGGTGCCCGACGCGTACGTGGGCGCCGTGATGAGCGACCTGTCCGGGCGGCGCGGCCGCGTCCTCGGCAGCGACGCCGACCCCGACCACGACGGCAAAACGGTCGTGCACGCCGAGGTCCCGGCGACCGAACTCGTCCGATACGCCATCGAACTCCGCGCGATGACCTCAGGTGCGGGCACCTTCCGCCGGTCGTTCGCCCGGTTCGAGCCGATGCCGTCGCACCTCGCCGACGTGGCCCGAAAGGAACACGCCTCCCGCTGACCCCGCCCGGCTTGGCCCGCCCGGCCCGCTCCGTCCGGTCGACCCGGCCCGCCCGGCCGACCCGCCCCGTCGCGTCCACCCGGCCCCGTCCGGCCACCCCCTCCGTCCGGTCGATCATGAACTTTCGGTCATGATAGACCGGCGTGGCGTGTCCGCCGCACAATGATCGTTCCC
>JABFYB010000106.1 GCA_013361475.1 Hamadaea sp. | reverse complement strand
GGGCACGCGGAGGGCGGGCGCGCGGAGGGCGGGCGCGAGCGGGTAGATGATCTCCGGACGGCTACGTACGTATCCGTACCAAGATCAGGTATCTGGGCTTCCGGAGATCACTCCCGATCCCCGGATCATGGCCGGGGAGCCGAGCGCGAACGGGCCACGGCGCCCCAGGAGGCACACCGAGGGAACGCCAGGAGGCACGCCGAAGGAACGCCAGGGGCACGCCGAAGGAACGTCGGGAAACCCGCTGGCGTCGACCGGCACAATGGCCGCATGACGGTGGCGAGGGGTTTCGAGCCGGTCGAGGCGGCGTTCGAGGATCTGCTGAGCAGTGGGGCCGAGTCCGGCGCGGGTTTGGCGGTGATCCACGACGGCCGGGTGGTGGTGGATCTCGTCGGCGGCGTGGTCGGCCGGGACACTTTGGTGAACACGTACTCCGTGAGCAAGCCGTTCGCGGCGTACTGTCTGCTGCTGCTCGTCGACCGGGGCCGGGCGGACCTCGACGACCCGGTACGCCGCCACTGGCCGGAGTTCGAGAGCGACGCGACTCTTCGGCAGGTGCTCGCGCATACGGCGGGTCTGCCGATGTTCCCGGTGACGCGGACGGCCGAGGCGCTGCGGGACTGGGATCTGCTCTGCACCGACCTGGCCACCGCCACTCCGATGTGGACTCCCGGCGAGGTGGCCGCCGAGCACGCCCTCACCTACGGCCACCTCATCGGCGAACTCGTCCGCCGCATCGACGGACGCTCGCTCGGCCGGTTCCTCCGCCAGGAGGTCGCCGAACCGTGGGGCCTGGATCTCGGGTTCGGGCTGTCCCCGGCCGACGAGGCGCGCTGCGCCGATCTGGTCTACGGCGACCCCGACTGGCCGGTGACGATCCTCGGGGAACCCGGTTCCCTGAAGGCACGAGCGCTCGGCAATCCGCTCGGCTGCCTCGACCTGGCTGTGCTCAACGGCGAACTCTGGCGGGGCACCGAGGTTCCGGCGGTCAACCTTCACGCAACGGCGCTCGGCGTGGCCAAGTTCTACGCCGAACTGATGGCCAGTACGAAGGAGGTCGTGGCCGAAGCGATCCGGGTCCAGCACGACGGGGTCGACCAGGTGCTGGATCGCAAGGTCTGCTGGGGGTTGGGCGTACAGGTGGACGACGACGGCAGCTGGGGCATGGGTGGGATCGGCGGCAACTGCGGGTTCGCCGACCCCGTCCGCGGGTACGCCTTCGGCTACGTCACGAGGCATCTGGCGGGCTTCGAGCGCGTCGACCGCCTCGTCGACGTCCTGAACGACTGCCTGTAAGCCGCCCGCACCCGCCGCGAAACGGCGACCGGCGAACATCTACTGGCACAAGGACCGCCGACGAAACGGACTCAGTGAGTGCCGGTGAGGGTCGCGTACACGATCACGTTGTCCATATAGGACCGGGTCGCGTAGTCGAATCGGCCGCCGCAGGTGATCAGCCGTAGCAGTGCCGTCGCCGCGACCCGATGCACCTCGGGCGCCGGGAAGTCGTCCTTCGGCACGAGGCGTACGCCGTCCACAGTGAACACGGCGGTCGTCCCGTCGTCCCGATCCACCAGGACGTCGTCGCCTTTACGCAGCTCGCCGAGCCGGAAGAAGACGGCCGGGCCGGAGGTGCGGGAGTCGACGTGGCCGACGATCACCGCACTGCCCGCCTCACCCGGACTGGGCCCGTAGCGGTACCAACCGGCGACGTCGGGGGTTTCCAGCGGCGGCACCTCGATGGAGCCGTTGGCGGCGACGCCGGTCGCCACGATCGCCGCGTCCACTCCGATCGCCGGTACGCGCACCGACACCGGCGTGGACCGGCTGAGCAGCCGGCCGGTCCCGTCGACGGTGTAGCCGTCCGGGATCTGCGCCAGACTGGGCAGTGGCGGCCGGGCGGGCATGAAGACGAAGGCCGCGGCCAGCGTGGCCACGCCGGCGACGGCGAACAGCCAGGTGAGCAGGCTGAGGAGCCGCCTCATCGCCGGGCCAGCCGCCGTACGGCGATCGACGCCACGAGGAGGAGGGAACCGGTGATCAGCAGCGTGGCGGACGGGCCGCGCATCGTCGAGCCGCCGCCGCCCATCGGGCCGAGGACGGTGGCGACGGTGACGGTCGCCGTGAAGCCGGTGCCGTCGCCGCAGGTGCCGCCGAGCGCGTACGTGCCGGGTTGGGTCTCGGCCGGGATGGTCAGCGTGACCGACCATTCCCGCGGGTTCTTCGCCGAGGCGAGCATCGGCATGTTCGAGGCCCCGTCGAGGGTGGTGGCCGAGATCGATGCGCTGCCCACGCCGGCCGGGCAGGTGGCGACGACGTCCACTTGCGCGCCGGGGCGTACCGGATTCGGGTCGACTTGGGCGTCCTCCGCCCAGGCGGTCGATGGCAGCGCCAAGAACAACGCGACGGTGAGGACCAAACCGAGCAGAGCGCCCGCGACGAGCCGGAACGGCAGCGCAGCGCTCATAGCGGTCCCTTTCGCCATGGACACGTCGGCCCCGAACGAGCTGGCACATCCGACAATAAGCGCAACAACCGCGCCAATACCGTGTTTCGCGAGAAATCCTCGAGGGGGACGTCCACTATGATCATCGACGTGCCCCGTACTGTGACGCTGGCCCTCCTGGACGACGACGGCGCTCTACTGGGCGCGCTGCCGCCGGTCGAGGTCGAGGTCCCGTGGTGGCAGGAGACCGCGAGCGTGATCGCGGCCGTCCAGGAGCGCTTCGGCGTCGAGGTCGCCGTCCTGCGCCTACTGCACGCCCCGGAGCATTTCCCCGGCGGCGAGGTCACGTACCTGGCGCAGACCGGGCCGCTCTCGGCCGGCGAACTGCCGGCCACCCGAGCCATCGACGTGGATCTGAATGATCACCCGTTGCGCCCCGACTACGCCAAGCCCGGCGGGCCGGACCGCAGCCTCGACTGGGCCGCCGAGCAGCTGCACGAGCTCGAGTTCGGGCCGATCGGGGCGGCGACCCAGATGCGTACCTGGAATCTGAGCGCGATCTGGCGGCTGGAGGCGGCCGCCGGCACGGTCTGGCTCAAGCAGGTCCCGGCGTTCTTCGCGCACGAGCCGGTGGTGCTGCGCTGGCTGGCCGCCGAGGGGTTCGGCTTGTCCGTGCCCATCCAGCTGGCCACCGACGGCAGCCGGATGCTGCTCGCCGACCTGCCGGGGGTGGATCTCTACGCGGCCGGGCTCGGCGTCCGCGCCTCGATCGCCGCGACGCACCACCACATCCAGGTCGAGGCGGCGGCGCAGGCCACGCGGTTGATCGGGCTCGGCGTCCCGGACCTTCGCGGCCCCCGCCTGACCGAGGTCGTCACTCGCGTCACCCAGTGGTACGCCGAAAGCGATCCGGCACTCGAAGCGCTCGTCGCGGGTCTGTCCGACCGGTGGGCCGCGATCGACGCGTGCGGACTGCCGGACACCCTCGTCCACGGGGATCTGCACCCCGGCAACGCTCGCGGCGACGAGGTCCACCAAGCCGTCCTGGACTGGGGCGACTCGTTCGTCGGGCACCCCGGCTTCGACATCCTGCGGCTGACCGAGCGGGTCAGCGAGCCCGAGGGGGCCGCGTTGATCGAGGCTTGGGCCGCCCGCTGGCAGCACGCCGTGCCCGGCTGCGACCCGGTCAAGGCGATCGATCTCCTGCGCCCCGTGGCCGCCCTGCGCAACGCCGCCACGTACGCCCGGTTCCTGGCCAACATCGAGCCGTCGGAGCACCCGTACCACGCCGGGGACGTGCCGTTCTGGCTCCACCAGGCGGCTCTCGCCGCCTGACCGCTCCGGCTGCTATGGTTGATCACATGGACTCTCGCGTCCTCATTCTGTACCGATGGCGGCTGTCGACGTTCTCCAGCTGATCCATCCGTACCACCCTTTTCTCTTTTTCCTTTTCCGCGCGTGGCCGCAGTGTGCCCGTGCGCCCTCGAAAGGCTTCCCTGCCATGTCTGAGAACGTCATGCTCACCGGCGACCGTCCCACCGGCAAACTGCACCTCGGTCACTACGTCGGCAGCATCGCCAACCGCGTACGCCTGCAGCACGCGTACCAAAGCTTCTTCATCATCGCGGACCTGCACATGCTGACCACCAAGAACAGTCGCGCGGACATCGAGCGATCGGCCGGCAACGCCCGCGACATGGTCTTGGACATGCTCGCGGCCGGGATCGAGCCGGAGACCGCGACCTTCTATCTCCAGTCGGCCATCCCCGAGGTCGGCGACCTGAACACGCTGTTCCAGAACCTCGTGACGGTCCCCCGGCTGGAGCGGGTGCCGTCGCTGAAGGACATGGCCCGGGACTCCGGCAAGGAGGAGATGCCCTACGGCCTGCTCGGCTACCCGGTGCTGCAGGCGGCCGACATCCTGTGCGTGAAGGCGACCGCCGTCCCCGTGGGCAAGGACAACGCCGCGCACGTCGAGGTCACCCGGGAGATCGCCC
Source organism: Hamadaea sp. (assembly GCA_013361475.1). Lineage (GTDB taxonomy): Bacteria > Actinomycetota > Actinomycetes > Mycobacteriales > Micromonosporaceae > Hamadaea. The sequence goes on along the minus strand of JABFYB010000106.1, from coordinate 7,708 downwards.
GGCGGTTCAACCACCTCTACGGCGACACGTTCCCGGTGCCGGAGCTGATCCACGCCGACGTCCCGACGCTGGTCGGCACGGACGGGCAGGCGAAGATGAGCAAGAGCATCGGCAACACCGTCCTGCTCTCCGACGACGCCGCCTCGGTACGCCGGAAGGTCATGGGCATGTACACCGACCCGGATCGGGTGCGCGCCGACATCCCGGGCAAGGTCGACGGCAACCCGGTCTTCATCTACCACGACGCTTTCAACGACGACAAGGCGCAGGTCGAGGACTTGAAGGAGCGTTACCGCACCGGCCGGGTCGGCGACGTCGAGGTGAAGGAGAAGCTCGCCACGGCGCTCAACCGGTTCCTCGACCCGATGCGCGAGCGCCGCGCCAAGTACGCCGACGAGCCGGGTCTGGTCGACCGTCTGATCGTCGAGGGCACCGAGCGTACGCGGGAAGTGGTGCGGCAGACCGTCTTCGACGCCCGCAAGGCGATGGGGCTGACCTCGACGTTCCAGGCCATCCGCCGGAAGGCGCAGGCGGCTACGAAGTCACGGTGACCTTGATGGTCTGGGGCGTGGCCGGTCCACGCCCCGGGCCGGGGTCGCAGGTGTCGAGGCCGGACCGGTAGCAGTAGCGGAAGACCAGTTCGGTCTCCCCCACGCCGACCGCCTTCACCTCGTAGCTCAGCTTCCCGCCGCAGCCGACCTCGCCGCCCCGGCAGTCCGAGTCGTACTCGCGCTGGGGTTCGGCGACGACTGCGCGGTCACCGGACTCGACGACGTACCACGAGTCGCCGATCGACGCGTTGACCGCGCCGATGTCGATCGACAGGGTCTGTCCCTTCTCGAGGGTCACCGATCCCACGTCCACCCCGACGTGCTCGGTGGACGAGCAGCCGGACAGGGCGAGCGCCAGGACGGCGGCGGGCAGGGCGGTCAGCTGACGCAGTCGCATGCCGCAGATTGTGGCCCATCGACGCCAGCCGCCCGGTGGTCGCCCGGTCCGCCTGCACCCGGCGGTTTCACGCGCTGTTCACGTCCTGGTGGAATGCAGGTATCCCCGCTGCCCAGTGGCTACGGAAAAGTGATCGGGGTGACTTCCTCCGTTTCGCGCCGCGGCGTACTGCGGGCCTCCGCCGCCGGCGGCCTCGGAATCGCCCTCAGCGGCAGCATCCCCGCCATCGCCGGCCCGGCCGCGGCGCACGCACCCGCCGCGGGCTACGGCCCGCTCGTCCCCGATCCGGACGGCCTGCTCGCCCTGCCCGCCGGGTTCGCCTACACCGTCGTCGCGTACGCCGGGCAGACGCGCCTGGAGACCGGCCAGGTCACGCCCAGCGACGCCGACGGCACCGCCTTCTTCCGGGGTCACCGGGGTGCGGGCGCATTGGTCAACAACCACGAGATCGGCGGCAGCGAGCCGTTCCGCGTACCGGCGCTGGCCGGGCTCACCTTCGACCCCGGCGCAGGCGGTGGCACGACCACCATCGACGTCGACCCGGACGGCAACCGCATCGGCGAATACGTCTCCCTCGCCGGGACGCACAACAACTGCGCCGGCGGGCGTACGCCGTGGAACACCTGGCTGACCTGTGAGGAGACCGAGCAGCGCAAGGGCGGGGTCTACCTCCAGGACCACGGCTACGTCTTCGAGGTCGACCCGTTCGACCGGGAGGCGAACTTCGATCCGGTGCCGTTGAAGTTCCTCGGCCGGTACTCGCACGAGGCGGTCGCGGTGAATCCGCGCAGCAACGAGATCTACCTGACCGAGGACGCCTCCGGCCCGCTCGGCCTCTACTTCCGCTGGACTCCGCCGCGCGGTTTCCAGGGCCGCAAGGGAGCACTGCGGGAGCTGGCGCTCAGCGACGGCGGTGCGACCGCCGGCCGTCTCCAGGCGATGCGTGCCCGCCACGGCGACACGCACGTCAAGGATCTCTCCGAGGCGACCAAGCCCGGTACGCGGTACAAGGTGGACTGGGTGGACGTGCCCGATCGGGACGCCCGGACGGTCTCGGTCCGCAAGCAGTTCACCGACGACGAGGTGACCCGCAGCCGCAAGCTCGAGGGCGCCTGGTGGGGCGACGGCGGCGCGTACTTCGTCGCCAGCTACGCCCGGGCCGACGACGGCAGCGTCAACGAACACGACGGGCAGGTCTGGTTCTACGACCCGGAGAGCGAGACGATCACGCTCAAGACGATCTTCGGCGTGAACCCCGACCCGAGTGCCGAGGGGAACTTCGACGGGCCGGACAACATCACCGTCTCCCCCTACGGCGGGGTCATCCTCGCCGAGGACGGCGAAGGGCTGTCTCACCTCGTCGGGGTGGACGAGCACGGCACCGCGTTCGCGCTCGCCCGCAACGAGCTGAACGACAGCGAGTTCACCGGGCCGACGTTCAGCCCGGACGGCCGCATCCTCTACGCCAACATCCAGTCGCCCGGGATCGTCTTCGCCATCACCGGCCCGTGGGGTCGGCACCGCCGCTGACGTTTCCTGATCATTGCGTCAGCCATGCTGTTTGAACGGACAAAATGCTCCGCGAAACAGCATGGCTGACGCAATGATCACGCTAGAGAGCGGCGGCGCGATGGGCACGCGCGGTTGGGAGCGGCGGGCGCGATGAGCGCGCGGTTAGGGAGCGGCGGGCGCGATGGGCACGCGCGGTTAGAGGGCGGCCTGGCAATCCCGGCGCGGTTCCACGCGGGTCGCGAGGCCGCGCAGCCCGTTCGCGGCCGCCTGCCGGAGCCCGCCGAATCGGGGTCGCCGGGCAGACGGAGTCCGCTGTGGACGATCGGGGACGACGGGCGCGTCGGGCCGGGCCGAGGCGAGGTGTTCTTCGGTCTGCTGACGGGCGAGCACGAACGCAGCGGGGAACTGCATCACTACCTCCTGGACGGGACCGGGCCGGTGGAGGCCCGGACGATCAGTTCGGTGGGCAGGACGACCTGCCCGGTCGGCGGCCGGCTGTCCGGGTCGAGCAGCAGCTCGCCCGCGATCCGGCCGCGGTCGGCGGCGGGTTGGCGTACGGTCGTGAGACCCGCCGTGGCGGAATCGGGGATGTCGTCGAAGCCGATCACCGAGACGTCCCGGCCCGGCGCCAGGCCACGCTGGGTCAAGGCGTCGAGCACGCCGAGCGCCAGCAGGTCGGTCAGCGCCACGATCGCCGTGGGCCGCTCTTCGCGATCCAAGGCGTACGCCGCCGCAGCGGCCCCGTCGGCGCGGACGTTGCCGGCCGCGTTGACGGTGATGACGTCGTCGAAGGGCACTCCGGCCTGGCCGAACGCTTCGGCGTAGCCCCGGAGGCGTTCGCGGCTGACGTAGTACGGCACGGCATCTGGATCGGTCAAGGAAACCGGGCGATTCTCCCGTTCGGGGATCAACCAGTCGCTGACCACGGCGATTTTGCGGTGGCCGAGGCGGATCAGGTGCTCGCCGGCCGCCCGGGTCGCGGCGACCTCGTCGATGCCGACGAACAATCGATCCGGCCCCCGGTGCTCACCGGTCACGATGGGCAGCCCGCGCGCCTCCGCCGCCGCCCAAGCGGCGTGCCAGTCGGGTACGCAGTAGGAGCAGAACCCGTCCACGACGGCGCTCTGCACCATCGACGCGGCGGTCTCCTCGTTGCTCGCCGACAACGCCAGCAGCAGCAGAGCGGTGTCGTGGCGTTGCGCCGCGGCCGACAGCCCGGCCAGGAACTGCACGGCGAACGGGTCGGTGAAGGCGACCTGCAGGTCGTCGGTGAACAAGACTCCGATCGCGCCCACCGTCCCGGTACGCAACGAGCGCGCGCCCGGGTGCGGGCCGGTGTAACCGAGGCGGCGGGCGGTCGCCAAGATCTTGTCGCGCAGGTGCGGGGACAGCTGATCCGGTCGGCTGTACGCATTCGACACCGTGCTGCGGGAGACCCCGAGCTCGTCGGCGATCGTCTGCAACGTCGGCTTCACCGGTGTCACGGCCGGCCACCCTTCTGCTGGCTTCTGTATCGATCCAGTACTTCTGAATCGATACAGTACGCTCACCGCCGGAGCTTGGCAACCACCCAGGTCAATGCGGTCGCGGCCGCCGTCGCGCACAGGACGCCGATCGCGTCGTTGCCCGGGTCGGTCACGCTCAAGGCGGCGATCCGAGCCAACGGCGGCACCAGCGCCACCAGGGCGAACGCACCGGCCGACGCCGCTAGGAGCCCGATCTTCCAGCCGTTCAGCGGCCGGGCGACGAGCAGCAGCACCCACCACGCGACGAGGAACAAGGTCAGCGTCGCCGTCGACCGGTCGGCCGCCAGCGACGTGCCGCCGACCGCCCGGGCGAGGGCGTACGCGACGAAGGTGGCCGCCGCGCAGGCGACCCCGGCCGGGATCGCGAACCGCAGTACGCGGGGTACGAAGCCGGGCCGCGCTCGTTCGTTCGACGGCGCCAGGGCCAGGAAGAAGCCGGGAATGCCGATGGTCAGCGACGCGACGAGGGTGACGTGCCGGGGCAGGAACGGGAACGGCAGCTGAGCCACCCCGACCGCCAGCGCCAGCAGGATCGAGTACGCCGTCTTCGTCAGGAACAGATTGGCCACGCGCTCGATGTTGGCCAGCACCCGCCGGCCCTCGGCGAGCACCGAAGGCAGCACGGAGAAGTCGTCGTCGAGCAGCACCACCTTGGCGACCGCCCGGGTCGCGCCGCTGCCGGAGCCCATCCCGATCCCGAGATCGGCCTCCTTGAGGGCGAGCGCGTCGTTCACACCGTCGCCGGTCATCGCGACGACGTGGCCCCGGCCGTGCAGCGTACGCACGAACTCGCGCTTCTGGTGCGGCGTGACCCGGCCGAAGACCGCGTGCCGCTCGACCGCGTCGGCCAGGTCGTCCCCGCCGTCCGGCAGCGTCCGGGCATCGCAGGGATCCCCCGACCCCGGTACGCCCACCTGCCCGGCGATCGCGCCGACGGCCGCCGCGTTGTCCCCGGAGATGACCTTCACGGTGACGTCCTGCTCACCGAAGTACTTCAGGGTCGCGGGAGCGGCCTCGCGGAGCTTCTGCTCCAGCACGATCAGCGCCACGGGACTCCGGCCATCCGAAGTAGACAGCGACGGCGCCGACACCAGCGCCAGTACGCGCAACCCCTCGGCGGCCAGCGCCGACGCCCGGTCCCGCGCATCCGACGAAGCCGCCTCGGACGAGCTGACCTCGGACGACCCCGCCCCGGACGATGCCTCGGAGGACGCCGCCTCGGAGGAAGAGGGCAGGAGCACCTCCGGGGCGCCGAGCAACCAGGCGCCGTGGCCGTCGAAGTCCGCCCCCGAATACTTGCGGGCCGACGAGAACGCCTGCTTCTCGCGTACCGGCCAGGACGGAGCGGGACCCACCGCCGCACCGACGGCCTGCAGCGTGGCGTTCGGCCGTTCGTCCGCCTGGACCAGCGCGGCCAGGACGGCACGCAGCCGCTCCTCGTCCTGATCGGGCAGGGGCTCGATGGCGCGGAGCCGCATGCCCGGCTCGGTGAGCGTGCCGGTCTTGTCGAGGCAGAGGGTGTCGACGCGGGCCAGCACCTCGACGGCGGGCAGTTCCTGGACGAGGCAGCGGCGGCGACCCAGCCGGATCACCCCGACGGCGAACGCGACGCTGGTCATCAACACGAGGCCTTCGGGGATCATCGGGACGACGCCGGCCACCGAGCCGATCACGGCGTCGGAGACGCTCGACCCCCGGGTGAACTGGGCGATCACGAGCAACGCGCCGACCGGGACGATCACCCAGGTCAGCAGCCCGAGGAAGCGGTTGATGCCCTGGTACAGCTCCGAGTGGGCGAGGCTGAACCGGCCCGCGTCGGCCGCGATCTTGGCCGCGTACGCGTCGTCGCCGACCTTCGTCGCCCGGAACGCGCCCGACCCGGCGACCGCGAAGCTGCCGGAGAGCACCCGATCGCCGGGCGCCTTGTCCACGGGGTCGGACTCCCCGGTGAGCAGTGACTCGTCGATCTCGAGGTTGTCGCTTTCGACGACGTCGCCGTCCACCGGCGCCTTCTCGCCCGTCGCCAGGAGCACGACGTCGTCGAGCACGACCTGCTCCGGCGCGACCTCGACCTCCTTGCCGTCCCGGCGTACGCGCACCGGCGCCCGTCCCACGAGCGCCAGCCGGTCGAGCGTGCGCTTGGCGCGCAGTTCCTGGATCACGCCGACCGCGCTGTTCACCACGATGATGAGGCCGAACAGCGCGTCGATCGGCGAGCCGAACACGAGGACGAGCGCGCACAACGCGCCGATGAGGGCGTTGAACCGGGTCAGGACGTTCGCCCGGAGGATCTGGCCGACCGTTCGGCTGCTCTGTCCGCTCACGCCCTCAGTGTGCGTGATCTCCCCCCGCTGTGGCGTGATCATGAACTAACGGGCGTGATCAACCGGTGTGTCGTGTCCGCGGCTCCCTGGTCAACTCCCGGAACCCATGATCACGGCACCGTCTTCTCGATGGCGGCCGGTCCCCATTCCGCCAGCTCCTTGCGGGCGCGCTCGACGTTTTCCGGCGTGGGGTCCCAGCCCTTCGCGACGGCGTAATCCTCCGGGTCCCACTGCTGTTCGGCGCCCGTCCGGTAGACGGGCTCCTCCCCCGGTTCCCGGAAGACCGGCGTGGTGGAGTCGGGCGTACCCCGGCCGGGCGGGGCCAGCGCGGCGACCGGCGCCTCGTCGTCGACCGCCTCGGCGGTGTTCGGGTCTTCCTCGATCGGCTCGATGGCGTCGCTGCTCATTGGCGTACTCCCTTCTGCCGTTCCTATGCCCAATCTCGCACAAAGAAGTCGCCGAGTTGACCTCAACCAAGGTTCAGCAGGCAGGCTTGGGCGGCATGCGAGCAGTCGTCTTCGACCGATTCGGCCCACCGGACGTCCTCCGCCTCGCCGAGCTGCCCGATCCGTCGGCCGGACCCGGTCAGGTACGCGTCCGCGTGCACGCCGCCGGCGTGCAGCCGTTCGACGTCGCCGTGCGTACCGGGGCAATGACGTGGGCGAAGATCGCCTTCCCGCAGCAGATCGGCCAGGAGTACGCCGGCACCATCGACCAGGTCGGCGAAGGCGTGACCGGCTGGGCGGTGGGCGACGAGGTCCTCGGCTCCACCATGCTCGACGCCGTCGCCGACTACGTCGTCGTCCCGGCCGAGAACGCCGTCCGCAAGCCCCCGGAGCTCGACTTCCCGAGCGCGGCGGCCCTGGTCGCCGCCTCGCAGACGGCGTCGGGGGCACTGCTCGAGCTCAAGGTGGCCGCTGGGGAGACCCTGCTCGTCCACGCCGCCGCCGGTTCGGTCGGCACACTCGCGGTTCAACTCGCCCGGAGGACCGGGGCGACCGTCGTCGGGACCGCCGGCCCGGCCAACCACGACTATCTGCGCTCGCTGGGCGCGGTGCCCGTGGCGTACGGGGACGGGTTGGCGGATCGTGTCCGGGCGGTCGCCCCTCAGGGCGTCGACGTCGCGCTGGACGCGGCCGGGCGGGGTGCCGTCGCCGCCTCCGTCGAGCTGATCGCCGACCGGGATCGGATCGGCACCATCGTCGACGACGCGGCCGCGGCCGAGTTCGGTACCCGAGTCGTCCGCGCCGGACGATCCCCCCAACGGCTCGCCGAGGTGGTCGCATTGGCCGCGGCGGGCAAGATCGTGCTCCCCGTCCGCGCATACCCGTTGGCCGACGTGGCCGCCGCGCACGCCGCGGTGGAGTCGGGTCACGGCCGGGGCAAGGTCGTGCTCAC
>JABFYB010000124.1 GCA_013361475.1 Hamadaea sp. | reverse complement strand
AGATGCAGATCTCGACATCGGAACTGATCGGCAGGGACGCTGAAGTCGCGGCTCTGCGTACCGCGGTGAACAGCCGGACGGTCCATCCTGGACGTGCGATGTTCGTGCTGGGCGCCTCCGGCATGGGCAAGACCCGGATCGCCGCCGAATGCGCACACCTGGCGACAACGCAAGGCATGCGGGTGATGCGCGGGCGCACCGGCGGCGTCAACCTCCGTATGCCGCTGCGGCCACTGGTCGAGGCGTTGTCGTCGCTGCTGCGCGACCATACGCCGCCCGACCCCGACGACCTCGGCGTACGCCGGGCGGTCTTGGCGCGGCTCCTGCCGCAGTGGCGGACCGGCGCGGCCGACGAGAACGGGCCGTTCGATCTGCTGGACCTGTCCGAGGCGATGCTCCGGCTGGTCTCGTCCCTCAGCCGCGACACCGGCTGCCTGCTAGTGCTCGAAGACCTCCACGACGCCGATCCGGAAACGCTGGCCGTCGTCGAATACCTCGTGGACAACCTCGACGCGATGAACGTCCTGCTGCTGGGAACGCTGAGACCGTTGCCCGGTCCGGCCCTCGACCTCGCCACGGCCGCCGGGCAGCGGGGCGTCGCCGAGCTGATCCCGCTGTCGGCCTTGGCACCGACGGCAGTCCGCGCACTCGCCGCCAACTGCCTGTCCATCCCGGACGCGGAGCTACCCGACGCCGTCGCCGCCTATCTGATCGAGGCCGGAGACGGCAACCCCTACCTGATCGAAGCCCTCCTGTCGCACCTGGTCGAGGCCGGCATCCTGACACGCGACAGCACCGGCTGGCAGGTCCACGGCGACATCGACCCTTCCGTGCCGGACGCGGTGGTCCGCGGCCATCAACGCACGCTCGATCGGCTACCCCCGGCCACCCAGCGCACCGTGCTCACCGCTGCCGTCCTGGGCGAACGATTCCTCCTGCCCGACCTCGGCGCCGTGACCGGCGCCGACGAGCACGACCTGATCGGCGAGTTGCGCACAGCCGCCGAGTTGGTCTCCCCCGACCCCGAAACGCCAGGCGGATACGCCTTCCGCCACACCCTGACCGCCGAGGCGCTGACGGCCACCCTGCATCCGGTCGAACGAGCAGAACTGGCCCGGCAGGCCGCCAACGCCTTACGCTCCGCCGACCCGGCACTCGCCGGCGAACATTGCCATCTCGTGGCACGACTACTCGCCGCAGCTGGCGACGTCACCGCCGCCGCGGCATACCGCGAGGCCGGCACCCGGGCCCTCGAAGCCGGGACGACCGGTTCCGCGGTCGCACTGCTGCGCCGCGCGACCGAACTGGCGGCCGACCATCCGCGACGAGCCGAATACGTCACCGCACTGGTACGCGCGCTGGCCGACGACGGACAGCTCGACGAGGCCATGTCCCTGGCCGACAGCGGGCTACCCGAACCGTCCGACGGTGAGGCCGACCCATCTGCCGACGTCCGCGTCCGGCTCGCCTGGAACGCCATCATGCTCGGGCGGATGCGCGACGGCGCCACGCTGACAAGCCACCTGCCCGAATCCTCCGACGACCCATCCCTGCTGGTCGTACGGGCGTACCTCGCCTACTACGACGATCAGGCCGACGAAACAGAACGGGTCGCCCGAGCCGAAGAGTTCGCCGTCCAAGCCGCCACCCGCGCCGAACGAACCGGCCAGCCCGAGATCGCCTGCCAGGCCTGGCAGTTCCTCGGCCTGTCCGCCCGAACCGGAGACCTCAAGCGAGCCGGCCAATTCCACGAGCGCATGCTCGCCGTAGCAGACCGCCATCACCTCACCTACTGGCGGGCGGATGCGCTGGTACGCCTCGCCAGCAACGAATTCATGCGCACCGGCTCGATCGGACGACTGCTTCACGCCACCGCGTTCGCCCACGGCCTCGGCGCGGGCGTCCTCGAAATGGGTGCACAGGGCGCACTCGCCATGGCCCACACGCTGCGCGCCGAACACTCCGCCTCCCAGACGATCATCGATCAGTGTGTCGGCCCTGCCGGGCGCATGAAACTACGCGACACTCGCAGCTACTTTCTGCTCATCTCAGCGATCGACGCCGCACAACGAGCCCAGCGCCGGCAGATGCGTGACCGGCTCACCGCGTTCGAGGACTCCAGCCCCGAGGACTCGTTCATGACGCCGCTCGCGCACGGGCTCGCCCGCGCGTTCTGCGCCATGCTCGAAGAAGACCGCGAACAGGCGACAGCAGACTTGGCCCGCATCGACGAGTGGGAAAAGCACCAGCCGAACCTGTACGTCACCACCGGCAGATACGGACTGCACGCCCTCCTGCGTTCGCTGCGAGGTGAGCTGTCGGATCAGGACACCGAAGAGCTGCTGGCACACCCCGCCACCCACCTCGTGTACAACGCCCAATTCGCGTACCTCGCCGACGCCGTCCGGCTTGGCCGAGCCGGCGAACACGACCGCGCTGTCGCCCGCGTACACGAGGCACAGGCCGCCGGCTCCGCATTCCCCGTGGCGAGGCACCTCGGGCTGAGACTCATCGCCGAGGAGGCACTGACCGCAGGCTGGGGCGAGCCGACCGCCTGGCTACGCAGCGCCGAATCCTACTTCGACGACAAGGGCGTCGCATCGGTCGCCAGCGCCTGCCGAGTGCTGCTTCGCGCCTGCCCCACGCGACACCACCAGCGTCGCCGTGGCGTCGAGCGAATCCCAGAACGGCTTCGCGCCCTCGGCGTGACCGTACGCGAATACGAGGTACTGGCGCTGATGCGCGACCGGCCCACCAACCAAGAGATCGCACGCCGGCTGTATATCTCGCCGCGGACTGCCGAGAAGCACGTCGCCAGCCTGATCACAAAACTCGGCGTCGCCGACCGCGCCACGCTCGCCCGAGTAC
>JABFYB010000614.1 GCA_013361475.1 Hamadaea sp. | reverse complement strand
CCTGGCCTTCCTCCCAGCGGGCGCGCTCGGGGTGCCCGGTCGCCATCAGACGGTCGCCCCCCAGTTCCAGTACATGGTCACCGCGGTGGCGGCCCAGCTCCGCGGGTGATCTTGCTTAAAACCGGTTGAGGAGCCGGCCACAGCTCGGCCAAGCTGGGAAGATGCGCCTCTTCCGGGACCTGTGGTCCGCCTCACCCCGTCGGGCCCTGGTCGTGGTGGTGCTGGTGGCGCTGGGCGCTGCCGGGCAGGCCGTGGGCGCCGCCATCGCCGGTCCCGTGCTGCTTTACCGGTCGGGTGTGCTGTTCACCCTGCTCGCGGTCGCGCTCGTGCTCGCGGTGCTCAGCGATCTGGTGATCAGCCTGCTGATGGCCCGCCTGACGGCGGACTGGTCGGCCCGCGTACGCCGGCAGCTGTGCCAGGTGGCGTTCGGGCAGGATCTGCCCACCTTGGAAGGCACTCCGGTCGGTGAGCTGCTCGACCGTATCGACAGCGATGTGAACCAGGTCGCGTCGTCGGTCCGGGGGCAGGGCATCCGTATCGGGCAGGGTGTGGCGGTCGCCGTGCTGTCCGTCGTGATCTCGGTGTTCGTGTGGTGGCCGGCCGGTCTGGCGATGGTGCTCGTGTCGGCCTTCGTCGTCTGGAAGTTGCGCAAACCCGCCCAGAAGATCACTCCGGCGCGAATGGCGGAGGAGGAGGCCTGGTCGGATCTGGCCGCCGTGATGGAGGAGTCCATCCACGGGCAGGACGACGTGCGGACCACGCTGGCCCGCCCCTACGTGATGCGGCTGTTCGCCCGGCGAGCCAAGGTCGTCCTCGAACGCGGTCGCCGAGTGTGGCGGGGGACCGCCGAGATGACCGCCATCGCCGCGATCACCACCCGGGTCTGCATCGCCCTGGTGGTCCTCGGCGGAGTGTGGGCGCTGGCCGGCGATCGCGTCGACAGTGCCCGGCTGACCGCGATCTGGCTGCTCGCCCTGGCCTTCGGCGGCACCGTCGAGCACGTCAGCCGGATGGTGCCCGAACTTCAGTACGCCCTCGGCGCCTGGAACCGTGTCGTGCTGCTACGCGAATCGGCGCAGGAGCCGGTGGGCGGGCAGCCGCCGACGGCCGGCCACCTCGAAGTACGCGACCTGACCTTCCGATACGCACACGGCGACGACCGTCCGCCCGCGTTGCACGACGTGAACCTGACCTTCGCCCCGGGCCGGTCGTACGCGCTCATCGGGCGTACCGGGTCGGGCAAGTCGACGCTGGCCAAGGTGCTCACCCGGGCGGTCGCGCTGCCCCGGGGCACGGTGCTGCTGTCCGGGACGGATCTGCTGGACCTCGACGTCGAACAGCTGCGCCGCTGGATCGCCGTGGTACCCCAGCGCACGGACATCCTCGCCGGGACGCTGGCGGAGAACATCGCCTTGTTCGATCCGGAGTTGCTGCCGGCCGCCGGCGACGCCATCCGGCAGCTCGAACTGCAGGACTGGGTGGCCGACCTGCCGGACGGGTTGGAGACCCGGCTCGGTGACGGCGGTTATGTGCTGTCGGCCGGGCAGGAGCAGCTGGTCGCGTTCGCCCGCATCCTCGTCCGCGATCCGCAGGTCGTCATCCTCGACGAGGCCACCGCCCGCCTCGACCCGGTGACCGAGGGCCGGGTGCAGCGGGCGACCGAACGCCTGCTGCGCGACCGGATCGGCATCGTCATCGCGCACCGGCTGTCCTCGGTGCGGCACTGCGACGAGGTCGTCATCCTCGCCGACGGGGTAGTCGTCGAGGCCGGACCGCTGCAGGAGTCGGCGCGCTTCGCCGAGCTGCTCGCGACCAGCATCGAGGCCGCCTCCGAGTCCGTCGCGGCCGCCGCGCACAGCACCGCAGGCACCGGCGGTGGCGTCGCGCTCGCCGAGCGACCGGAGCCCGCCCCCGTGGCGGCCGTCCCGGCCGAGCCGGTCAAACGGGAGGCGAAGACCGATCCGCCGCCGCTGCCCAAGCAGCCCAAGGCGCGTACGCTCGGCCAGATCGTCCGGCTGACGGTGAACGATCCCAAGTTCGGCCTGACGTCGCTGGCCATCTTCATGGCGATGATCGTGTTCGGCCTCGACGGCTCGGCGCTGCCGTGGCTGTGGAGCGACCTCGTGGACGGCGACGGCGGCCTGCTCTGGCCGGCCGTCGGCATCGTCTCGGCGTTGCTGCTGACCGCCCCGATGCCCTACGTCGTGAACCGCTGGTATCCCGAGTGGTGGGTCCGGCAGATGCTGCGGATCAGCCAGCGTCTGGTGTACGGGCAGACCGGCCCGCGCCGGGTCAGCAACCACACCCCGGCCGAGGTCGTCGCGCAGGCGGGCGACACCGAACGCGTCGTGTTCCTCGCGGACAACGTGGTCGACCAGTGGATCTCCCTGACGACGATCGCCGCGATGACACTGATCTCCGGGTCGCTGGTCCCCGGCGCGTTCTTCCTCGGCACGATGGTGTTCAGCGGACTCGCGGCGACCCTGTTCGGCCCGAAGCTGGCCAGCTCGGCCAAGAACACGGTCGCGGCGCGGGCGGCCTTCGCCACCGCGCTCGTGTCGTCGCTCACCGCTGCGCGTACCGTCAAGTTGGCGGGCGCGACCCGGCCGGTCCTGGACCATCTCGCGCGGCTGGACACGACGCGCAGCGATCGTCAGCGGCGCGAGATCGCCGTGCAGGTCTGGGCCCGCTCGACCCCGGCGATCCTGAGTGGACTGCTGCCGATCGGCGCGTGGGCGATGTATCTGAGCGGATCGCTGTCCTCGGGTGCGACCCTCGTCGCGGTGTCCACACTGGGCTCGGCCCGGTGGTTCGCCTGGACGACGGCCTCCCTGATCTCGTCGCTGCCCTCGGCCCGAGTGTGGACCAAGCGG
>JABFYB010000367.1 GCA_013361475.1 Hamadaea sp. | reverse complement strand
ACCGCCCCGAGTCCGGCAGACCCACCGCCCCGAGTCCGGCAGACCCACCGCGCGACCTGACGCGAGGGAGATCGACTGACCACAGTGGATCGGTCCGCGTCATTTCCAGGTAGTTACCTACCTGTTGCCATGGGAGCGTTCCCATGCCATGATGACGGTCACTTCCTCCACGCCCAAGGAGTGTCCTGATGAGATCTGTCCCCCTCCACGGCAGGATCCGGCAGGCGTTGCGGTCGCCCGTACGCCGGGCGGTCGCCACGGCCGGAGTCGTCGCCCTGGCCTCGGCCGGCGTCGTCGCCATGGCGTCCTCAGCGAATGCGGCCGCCGGCTGCCGGGTCACCTACACGTCCAGCCAATGGCCGGGTGGGTTCACGGCGTACGCGACGATCACCAACCTCGGTGACGCGATCAGCAGCTGGAACCTCGGCTTCGACTTCCCGGCCGCCGGCCAGAGCGTCCAGCAGGGCTGGAGCGCCACCTGGACGCAGTCCGGCCAGCACGTCAACGCCGCCAGCCTCAGCTGGAACGGAGCCCTGGCGACCAACGCCTCGACGCAGATCGGGTTCAACGGCGCCTGGACCACCAGCAACCCGAACCCGACCGCGTTCACGCTCAACGGCGTGGCCTGCACCGGCGCGACCTCGTCGCCGTCGGCGAGCAGCAGCGCCAGCTCGTCCCCGTCGGCGAGCACCTCGCCCAGCTCGAGCACCTCGCCCAGTTCGAGCACCTCGCCGTCGTCCAGCACGTCGCCGAGCTCGAGCACCACGTCGAGCCCGCCGCCGCCCGGAACCCACGTCGAGAACCCGTACGCGGGCGCGACCGGCTACGTCAACCCGGAGTGGAAGGCGAAGGCGAACGCCGAGCCCGGTGGCAGCCGCATCTCGAACACGTCGACCGCGGTGTGGCTGGACCGGATCGCCGCGATCAACGGCGTGAACGGCGGGATGGGCCTGCGGGCGCACCTGGACGCGGCCGTCGCGCAGGACGCCGCCAACGGCAGCGCCCCGGTGACGATCCAGTTCGTGATCTACGACCTGCCCAACCGTGACTGCTCGGCGCTGGCCTCCAACGGTGAGCTGCTGATCGCGAACAACGGGCTGGCCCGGTACAAGACGGAGTACATCGACCCGATCGCCGCGATCATGGCCGACAGCAAGTACCGCGCCCTGCGGATCTCGACGGTCATCGAGCCGGACTCGCTGCCGAACCTCATCACCAACCTGAGCTTCGCCAAGTGCTCCGAGGCTCAGAGCACCGGCGCTTACGTGCAGGGCGTCCAGTACGCGCTGAACAAGCTCCACGCGCTGCCCAACGTCTACACGTACATCGACGCCGGGCACCACGCCTGGCTCGGTTGGGACAGCAACTTCGGGCCGGTCGTGAACCTGTTCTACTCGACCATCGCCGGCACCACCGCCGGGGTGAGCAGCGTGGACGGCTTCATCACGAACACCGCGAACACCTCCGCCACGGTCGAGCCGAACTTCACCATCAGCACCACGGTGAACGGCACCTCGGTTCGTCAGTCGAAGTGGGTCGACTGGAACCAGTACGTCGACGAGCAGTCCTTCGCGATCGGGCTGCGCAACGCCCTCGTGGCGAAGGGCTTCCAGTCCGGTCTCGGCATGCTGATCGACACCTCCCGCAACGGCTGGGGCAACTGCGTCCAGACGCCGTGTGCCGCGGGCGGTCCGGCCCTCCGGCCGACCGCGCCGAGCACGTCGACCGATGTCAACACCTTCGTGAACAACTCGCGGATCGACCGCCGGATCCACGCCGGCAACTGGTGCAACCAGGCCGGCGCGGGCATGGGCTACCGGCCCACCGCCAGCCCGGTCGCCGGTCTGGACGCGTACGTCTGGATCAAGCCGCCGGGCGAGTCCGACGGCGCCAGCACGGAGATCCCGAACGACGAGGGCAAGGGCTTCGACCGGATGTGCGACCCGACGTACACCGGCAACAGCCTCAACGGCAACAACCTGTCGGGCGCGCTGCCCAACGCGCCGCTGGCCGGCCAGTGGTTCTCGGCTCAGTTCCAGCAGCTGATGGCGAACGCTTACCCGCCCCTCAGCTGACCGAGTAACGCAGCACGACGAAGGCCCCGGGCTTGCCCGGGGCCTTCCCTCATGCTCCCAAAGAGATGGTGCGACCGAATTCGACCGACTCCAGCGCGGCGAACAGAATGCGTACCACTTGAGCTGCGAAGACCGCGTCGCACGGGTGACCGGCCCCGGGGGTCTGCGCCAGCACGAGCAGTTCGTCGACCGCGTTGCCGAACGCCTCGACGGCGCTGATGGACCCGCCGGGCACCTCCAGAATGCCGGACTCGCCGTAGAAGACGTTGCTGAAGTGGCCGGCGGCCTGCGGCGCGTGGACCGTCAGGCTCATCTCGCTCACGGCGCCGGATTCGTGGCGCAGCAACACATGCCCGGTCAGCCGGGTCCCCGCGAGCGCCGTCACCTGACGCACCGGGCCCAGCACCGGCAGCAGCCGCGCGAGCGCGTGCGGGCCGACGTCCCAGAGGCCGCCGTGCTCGTGCCGCCATTGCGACTGCGCGTAGGGCGAGCCCGGCGTGTCGATCGCGCCGAACAGCGAGACGCGGCCCGCGAACCAGCCGCCGGTCTTCTCGGCGTCGGCCAGCGCCGCGCTGACCACCGGGTCGAACCGGTTGGTGAAGAAGACGAGGTTGGCGACGCCCGTCTCGCGGGTCGCCGCCACGACGTCGTCGGCGTCCTCGACGTCCAGGGCCAGCGGCTTGTCGAGCAACAGGTGCTTGCCGGCCCGCGCGGCCCGCGCGGCCAACGGCGCCTGCACGTGCGGCGGCAGCGCCACGGCCACCGCGTCCACGTGGGCCAACAGGTCATCGACCTGCTCGTACGCCTGAAGCCCGAACCGCTCGGCGACCACACCCGTCTTGGCCGGATCGCGGCCCCACACGGCGACCAGCTCCGCCCGCGGATGCGCGGCCAGTGCGGTCGCCTGAGTCTCCGTGGCCCAATATCCGGTGCCGAGAAGTCCGAAGCGCATGCCGGAAACCGTACCGGATCTCCATTAGGGTGGAGCGCATGCGAGCCAAGGCGCAATTCCCCTATGACGCTCTTCCCGAGGTTCCGTCGTTCGAGCTGGTCAGCGACGATCTGACCGAGGGCAAGGCGGTGCCGCTCGACTTCGTCCACACGTACGCCGGCGGCGGGAACAACATCCCCCACCTGCGCTGGTCGGGATTCCCGGCCGAGACGGCCGGCTTCGCCGTGACCTGCTTGGATCCGGACGCGCCGACCGGCAGCGGCTGGTGGCACTGGTCGGCCGTCGGCTTCCCGCCGGACGTCACCGAGATCGTGGACGGGCGGCTGCCCGACGGCGTCTTCGCCGTGCGCAACGACTTCGGCGACAAGGAGTACGGCGGCCCGTGCCCGCCGCCCGGCGACGCCCCGCATCGCTACATCTTCGCGGTGCACGCCTTGGGTTCGCCGCTGACCGACCTCGACGACGACGCCAGCCCGGCGGCGGTCGGCTTCAACCTCACGTTCGCGACGATCGCCCGCGCGACCCTGACCGCCGTCTACTCCCGCTGACGGCTCGTCCGTTCGCGGTGGCCGGGTGGCCGGGTGGTGCACCCCCGTGGCGCGCCACCCGGCCCAACCCTCCCGTCGAGGGTCAGTACTGCCAGCCGACCGTGGTCGAGCCGGTGCCCGAACACGGCGCGGTGTAACTGTGGTTCGTCCCGTTCTCCCAGGTCACGGCGCCACCCGAGGTGATCTTCAGGAACTTGAACTGGATCGTCGTGCAAGCGGGCACGCTCGCCGTCACGTACCAGGTCGGATAGTTCGGCGCGAGCATCGGCCCGATGGCCACCGACTTGTTCGTCGACCAGTTCCCGAGTTCGGAGACGCTGCCGCTCAGGTAGATGTTGTCCCCGACGCTGGTCGGTGAGGCGTTGGTGACCGTGAAGGTCACCGGGACTTGTGCCGCCGACTCGTTGATCACGTCGTAGCCGTTGCTCGTGCCGCCGCTCGTCGTGACGGTCACCGAGGCGGTCCCGGCCGCGACGCCGGCGGGGACGGTCGCCTTGATCCGGTTCGCGGTCCAGCTGGTCGTCGACGCGGTGACGCCGCCGACCTTGAGCGTGCCGCTCGTGCCGAAGCCGCGGCCCTCGACCGTGATGGTGTTCCCGGCCCGGGTCAGCGTCGGCCCGACGCTGCCGATCTGCGGCGCGCTCGGCTCACCCGGGTGGTAGGACCACACGGCCACGTTCCCCGCGTTCAAGGTGAACGCGTTCGCCGGGTTGTTGCCGCCGGATCCGCTGGTCACCGTCAGCGAGCCGCCGCCGAGCGTACCGGTGAGCTGGTCGGTGTAGGTGCCGGCCGGCAACGAGGTGTTGAGCCCGGTGATGCTGGCCGCCGACGCGCCCTTGTTGATCGCCACGAGGACGACGTCGTTGTTGAACTTGCGCTCGTAGATGTAGACGTCGTTGTTCATCCACCGCTGCTGGTGGGTGCCCCAGGCCAGCGCCGGGTTCGTCTGGCGCAGCGCCGACAACTTCTTGACCACCTGGTACGCCGTGGTCGTCTCGCTGAAGCCGGGCATCATCGGCCGGTTCCACGGATCGCCGCCGCCGCTGGTGTCGTTGTGCAGGTACTGCTCGGTCCCGTAGTAGAGGCACGGCGTACCCCGGACGGTCAGCATGAACGCCAGCGCCTGGTGCAGCAGCGACTGGTTGTTGTTCAGCGTCAGGAAGCGCGACATGTCGTGGTTGTCGATGAAGGTGATCAGGTTTTCCTTGTACTTGTAGTCCTGACCGGTCTTCGTGATCGCGGCGTCGAGCGCCGTCATCGAGCCGCCCGAGCCGAAGGCGTTGCGCATCGCGATGTTCATGTAGAAGTCGAGCACCGAGATGCCGCTGGTGTTGGCGAACCGGACGTTGTCGGCGTAGAGCGGATCGGACTGGCCGCCCAGGTACCACTCGCCGAACAGGGTCGTGTCCTTGTGGCTCAGCACCGTGTCGGCGAAGGACTTCTGCCAGCCCGCCGTCATGTGCTTGACCGCGTCCACGCGTACGCCGTCGACCCCGCGGTCCATCCAGTAGTTGGCGTCGGTCTTGAGCAGGTTGTTGACCGTGGCGTTCTGCTGCTCCAGGTCGGCCAGGTCGGCGAGGTTGAGGTACTGGGTCTGGTAGCGGTCGTCCCAGTTCGTGATGCCGCCGTTGTGGTGGAAGTAGCCGTTCGGGTCGGAGACGTAGTTACCGAGGAAGGTGCCGTTGTCGTAGAGCGCGCCCGCCTCGGCGAAGGTCGAGTCGGCGGGGTTGGCCGGGCTCGTGTGGTTGGGCGCCCAGTCCATGATCACCTTGATGCCGTTGCTGTGCGCGGCCGCGATGAGCGCGTCGAACTCGGCGAGCGTGCCGAAGTGCTCCTCGGTCTTCTTGAAGTCGCGCGCCCAGTAGCCGTGGTAGCCGGCGTTGGCGGTGCCGCCGTAGACCGCCGACTTGTCGATGTTGTCGACGTGCGGCGAGATCCAGATCGAGGTCACCCCCATGTTCTTCAGGTACGCCAGCTTCGCCTGGATGCCGGCGAAGTCGCCGCCCCAGTAGAGCTTCCAGTTGGCCTTGGTCGAGTCGTACAGCCCGGGGCTCTTCGTGGGGTTGTTGTTTCCGGTGTTCCCGTCGAAGAACCGGTCGGTGACGATCTGATAGCAGAGGTCTTGTTTGAGGCTCGCCCGGTTGCTCACCGGCGCGTCGGCCCGGACGGACGTGGCCGGTCCGAGCGCCGCCAGCAACACGCCGGCGCTGAGGACGGC
Organism: Hamadaea sp.; assembly: GCA_013361475.1. GTDB lineage: Bacteria > Actinomycetota > Actinomycetes > Mycobacteriales > Micromonosporaceae > Hamadaea. The sequence continues at coordinate 6,428 of JABFYB010000367.1, read as the reverse complement.
GGTCAGGCGGGATCTCCGCTGCATTGCGGTCTCCTCTGTGGACGTGCCGCCGGTCCGGAACGGGCCGGCGGCAGACGAAGTCAGCGCGGGCGGGTGGAGTCGCTCTGTCCTTCGAGGTTTTTCGCCAGCTGATCGGCGAGTACGCCGGCCAGCTCCGTCAGCCGGCGCAGGTCTTCCTCCGGCAGCCCGGCGAACCGCAGCCGGTTGGCCGCCGCGTGGTAGACGGACGCGGCCGCGAGCCGGTCCGCACCCGCGGGCGTGAGGTAGACCTGCACCAGGCGTTGATCGTCGCGATCCGAACCGGTGACCACGAGCCCGGCCTCGGCCAGCCGCTGCACCAGTCTCGTCGCGTTGCCCCGGGTGCAGAGCATCAGCTCGGCCAGCCGGGTGATGGTGCGCCCCGTCTCGCGGGCGGGGTCGAGCAACCGGAGCAGGGTGAGGTGTGTCGGCGTCAGCCCGATCGAGCGCAGCGCACGCCGGTCGCCGTCGTCGAGCAGGACGTAGATCTGCTGAAGACGGTCGTACAGCTCGCGATGCGGATCATCAGACAACGTCGTTCTCCGATGTGTTGACTAGTCACCAAACTCGTTGCGCCGAGGTTAAGCCCACCTCACATCCATGTCAACGGCTTCCCCGCGAGGAGCTGGATCAGGGTTCCGGGTCGAATCTTGGTCCAAGATTCGACCGAGAACCCTGATCCAGCGCAGGAAGGGTGCGGACCGTTAGAGGGTGACGGAGACGGCGAGCGGGCCGTCGGCGGCGTGCAGCGACAGCGACCCGATCTGGCCGGCGGCCTGCAGGTCGTCCGCGACGAGCCGCAGCGCCTCCAGGGAGGCGGCCGGACCGGTGACGGCCACGGCCGACGCCGGAGCCCGCTGCGACAGCCGCGCCTCGGACTTCGCCCGCCGCACCGCCGCGATCACCTCCGACGCCGCCGTCAACGGGGCGTCCGAACCCCCGCCGGACAGCGTGGGCCAGGCGGCCCGATGGACGGACCCCGTACGCCACCAGGACCAGATCTCCTCGGTCACGAACGGCAGGACCGGCGCGAACAGCCGGAGCAGCACGTCGAGGGCCGTTCGCATCGCGGCCACGGCCGACCCGCCGTCCGGCGAGTACGCCCGCGGCTTGGCCAGTTCGAGGTAGTCGTCGCAGAACTCCCAGAAGAAGCGCTCCGCAATCGACAGCGCACCCGGATAGTCGTACGCCTCGAACGCCGCGGTCGCAGACGAGACGACCTCGGAAAGCCGGGCCAGCATCGCCAGATCCAGCGGAGATGTCACCGACTCGGAAGACGCCGGGAAGGTGAGCACGAAGCGGGACGCGTTGAGCAGCTTCACCGCGAGCCGACGCCCGATCCGCATCTGTTCCCGCGACGGCGTGATGTCCACGCCGGGCCGCCCGGACGCAGCCCAGTAGCGCACCGCGTCCGGCCCGTGTTCGGCGATCGCCACGAGCGGCGGCGCGACGGTGTTCAGGCTCTTCGACATCTTGGTGCTGTCGTCGGCGAGCACCCAGCCGGAGATCACGGCGTTCTTCCAGGGCAGCCGGTCGTACTCCAGATGCGACCGCAACACCGTGGTGAACAGCCAGGTCCGGATGATCTCGTGGGCCTGCGGGCGCAGATCCATCGGGAACACCTGGTCCAGCAGGTCACCTGCGGCGATCACGGGCGACAGCGACGAAGTCGCCCAGGTGTCCATCACGTCCGGGTCGGCGGTGAAACCACCCGGCCGGTCGCGCTGCTCCGGGGCGTACCCCTCGGGCGTCTCGGCGCGCGGGTCGACCGGCAGCCGGCCCTCCGCGGGCAGCAAGGGCTGGTCGTAGCGGGGTTCGCCGTGCTCGTCGAGGGGATACCAGACCGGGATGGGCACGCCGAAGTACCGCTGGCGGCTGATGAGCCAGTCGCCGGTGAGCCCCCGCACCCACGACTCGTAGCGAGTGCGCATGTGCGGCGGGTACCAGTTCAGCTCCTCGCCCCGGCGCAGCATCTCCTCCCGCAGACGGTCGTCGCGGCCCCCGTTGGTGATGTACCACTGACGGCTCGTGACGATCTCCAGCGGCAGGTCGCCCTTCTCGTAGTACTTCACGGCGTGCCGCAGTTGCCGCTCGCCGAGCAGCAGGCCCGCCTCGCGCAGCGTCCGCACGGTCTCGCGCCGCGCGGCCTTCACGGTGAGCCCCGCCAGCGGCGCGTACCGCTCGGCGTCCACACCAGAGGGTGCGTCCCGCAGCAACCGGCCGTCGCGGCCCACGATCGCGCGGATGGGCAGGTCCAGGTCGCGCCACCAGGTCACGTCGGTCAGGTCACCGAACGTGCACACCATCACCAGGCCGGTGCCCACCGCCGGATCCGCGTCCTTGTGCGGGAGCAGCGGCACTTCCGCTTCCCACCAAGGTGTACGCACAACGCCGCCGAACAGGTCCTGATAGCGCTCGTCGTCCGGGTGTGCCACCAGCGCCACGCAGGCGGGCAGGAGCTCGGGGCGCGTGGTGGCGATCGTCAGCGGCCCGGACGGTCCCTCGAAGCGCAGCTCGTAGAAGGTGCTGTCGCTCTCGCGGAACTCCACCTCCGCCTGCGCGACGGCGGTCTGGAAGGTCACGTCCCAGAGCGTCGGCGCCTCGGCGAGGTACGCCTCACCCCGGCGCACGTTACGCAGGAAGGCGCCCTGTGCGGTGGCCCGGGCGCGGTCGCCGATCGTCTGATACGTGAGCGACCAGTCGACGCTGAGCCCGGCGGCTCGCCACACCTCCTCGAAGTGCCGCTCGTCGTACGCCGTGAGTTCCTGGCACAGCTCGATGAAGCGCCGCCGGGAGACGGGCGTCTGCTCCTTGCCCTTCGCCGGGTGCTCCAGGGAACCGGGCGCCCGCTCGTCGGGGGCGTACGCCAGGGTCGGGTCGCAGCGCACGCCGAAGACGTTCTGCGCCCGGCGTTCGGTCGGCAGCCCGTTGTCGTCCCAGCCCATCGGGTAGAACACGGCCTTGCCGGTCATGCGGTGGTATCGGGCGAGCACGTCGGTCTGCGTGAACGAGAAGAGGTGCCCCAGATGCAGGGCGCCGCTCACCGTCGGGGGTGGGGTGTCGATGGAGTAGACCTGGTCGCGCGAGGCCGACCGGTCGAAGCGGTAGGTCTGGTCGGCCGCCCAGCGGGCCGACCACTTCTCCCCCAGTCCGTCCAGACTGGGCCTTTCCGGGATGGGTGCTGCCGGGATCGCCTGATGCATTCGTGTGCACCTTTCGAGACGCCACACCTGGTGAGGCGGGCTTGATGGAGGGTGAGCAACGATCGGGTCCGGCTGTCAGCCGGCGACCCGTACTCGACGTACGCGTACGCCGCATACCTCGACGACCGGCCGCGGCAGCGCCTGCGGGGCTCGGTTCATCGGGTTCGCGGTCGTCGCCACGTCGCCCTCCTGTCTCGGGTGTCAGTGCGTTCTACGGTAGCAGTTCGCCACCGATTGATCTTGGCGAGAAATGGCGGGCCCGGCAACCATTTCTCGCCAAGCTCAACGCCGGAGAGCCGTAGACTGGGTGATATGTCCGATACGACCCGAGCCAGCCTGCCGGAAGTCGCTCTCGGCAGCGCCGTGCTGGCTGCCGACACGGCTCGCGACCTCGTGAAGCGGGCGGCGTACGCCGGCGTCCGCACGGTGACCGACACCCGGGACGCCGCCCTGGATCAGGTCCAGACGCGGGTGCGCATGGTGGCCCGCGCGGTCGCTCCCGGGGTCATCGACGAGCTGATGCCCTACCTGACCAGTTCCGTGCTGCCCCGCTTCCTGGACGCGGCGCTGCCCCTCATCGAGGCCAAGCTGCTGCCACGACTGATGGAGTCGGCGATGCCGCTCATCGAGGCGCGGATGATGCCTCGCCTGCTCGACGCCGCGATCCCGCTCCTGCGGGACAAGGTCGTCCCGATCATGATCAAGGACCTGACCGAGAGTGAGGAACTGCGGGAGCTGATCACCGAGCAGAGCCGCGACGTCGTCGCCGACGCGGCCGGGGATCTGCGCGACAGCACCGCCGCCGCCGACGACCGGGTGGAGATCGGGTTCCGGCGGTTGTTCCACCTCTCGAGCTCCGCCACGGCGAAGTAGCCGATGGAGCACCGGGCGTACGCGGGACTGGTGTCGCGGCTGGCCGGCCTGGGCCTGGACGTCCTCATCGCCGCGATCACGGTGGTCGTCGTGGGCCGTGGACTGCCGGAGGTGTGGCGGCTGGTCGCGGGTACGCCGCCGCAGTGGATGCTCACGGGCTTCGACTGGGCCGCCAACATCACGCCCGCCGTGTACTTCGCCGGATGCTGGATCCTGACCGGGGAGACCATCGGCGGCAGCGTCTTCGGCACCGCGGTGCGCCTCGGCGACGGCCGCCGGATCGGCCCGATCCGGGCGGTGCTCCGGGCGGTGGTCGGCCTGCTGCTCGCCCCGATCTGGTTCGTCGGCCTGGCGACGGTGCTGTTCGACGAACGCCGCCGGTCGTTGCTCGACATGGTGTTCGGCACAGTCGTCCAGTACGCCGGCCGCCCCGGGCGCTCGACCGCCTAAAGTGGCGCCGTGGCAAAACCTGAACTGGTCATCTTCGACTGCGACGGCGTACTGGTCGACAGCGAGCGGATCGCGATCCGGCTCAACATCGAGATGCTGGCCGAGTACGGCCACACCGCGACCGAGGCCGACATCGTCGATCACTTCGTCGGCAAGTCGCTGCCGACCATCCAGGAGAAGATCGCCGAATGGCTCGGCCGGCCGGTGCCCGAGTGGCCGGATCTCTGGATGACCCGGATGACCGCCGCTCACGACGCCGAGCTGACCGCCGTGGACGGCATCGCCGAGGCCCTGGACCGCATCGACCTGCCGGTGTGCGTGGCGTCCAGCGGCCGGCTGGAGAAGACGCGGCACAGCCTCAAGCTCACCGGGCTCAGTCACCACTTCGGGGATCGGCTGTTCAGCTCCACAATGGTCGAGCGGGGCAAACCCTTCCCCGACCTCTTCCTCCACGCGGCGCGTACGCTCGGCGCCGATCCGGCGAAGTGCGTGGTGGTCGAGGACAGCGAGCCCGGCGTTCACGCGGCCCGGTCGGCGGGCATGCGCTGCTTCGCGTACGCCGCCGGAGTCACCTCTGGCGAGAAGCTGACCGGAGACGGTACGGTCGTCTTCGATGACATGCGCCGGTTGCCGGAGCTGCTCGCCACGAGCTGACGGGAATCCCACACAGACTCGTGCAAGTCACTTGCACGCTGATGCACTACGCTTGCACTCATGACGCGCAGACTGGCTGAGGTAGCGAAGTACGTCGGAGTCAGCGAGGCCACGGTCTCCCGGGTGCTGAACGGCAAGCCCGGGATCTCCGACGCCACGCGCACCGCCGTGCTGACCGCGCTCGACGTGCTGGGATACGAGCGCCCGACCAAGCTGCGCGGCGAACGAGCCCGCCTGGTGGGACTGGTCCTGCCCGAGCTGGGCAACCCGATCTTCCCGGCGTTCGCCGAGGTGGTGGCGGACGCGTTGGCCCGACGCTCGTTCACCCCCGTCCTCTGCACCCGTACGCAGCACGGCGTCTCCGAGGGCGACTACGTCGACATGCTGCTCGACCAGCACGTCTCCGGAGTGATCTTCGCCGGCGGCAACTACGCCCAGGGCGCGGCCGACCATGAGCACTACCATCGCATCGCCGACCGGGGCCTGCCGGCCGTGCTGGTCAACGCGGCCATCGACGGGCTGAAGTTCCCCCGGGTGTCCACTGACGACTCGCACGCGGTGGAGCAGGCGTACCAGCATCTCGTGGCGCTCGGCCACGAGCGGATCGGCCTGATCATCGGGCCGGAGGACCACATGCCGTCGCTGCGCAAGCTCACGGCGTGGGGCGGCAAGGCGGCCGAGCCCGACCTCTACGAGCACACCATCTTCTCCCTGGAAGGCGGGCACGCCGCCGGGACGAGGCTCATGAACCGCGGTGCGACCGCGCTCATCTGCGCCTCCGACGTCCTGGCGCTCGGCGCCATCCGAGCCGTCCGGCGGCTGGGCCGCAGTGTGCCCAACGACGTCTCGGTGGTCGGCTACGACGACTCGTCCTTCATGACCTGCACCGAGCCGCCGCTGACCACGGTCCGGCAGCCGATCGAGGCGATGGGACAAGCGGTCGTCGCCCTGCTCATCAACGCGATCGCGGGCAACCCGATCCCGACCGACGAGCTGCTCTTCGAGCCCGAGTTGGTGGTCCGCGGCTCCACCGGTCCGGCACCCGCCGCCTAGCACTTTCTTGCACAGCCCCGTCCGGCGTACGCCCGGGCGGGGCTTCTTCGTGCTCGCAAAGCAGCAGGTCAGAGGACTTATGCAAGGACTCTTCGCGATCACCGTTGCAAAGTCGTAATTTTGCATTGTGTTGTCGGAGTATTGCCGCCAGGAGTCGCCATAGTTACAGTGAGCCCA
>JABFYB010000496.1 GCA_013361475.1 Hamadaea sp. | reverse complement strand
ATGCCCGTCCGGAAGTCGCCGCCGGCGTACTCCACTCTGGACGGAGTGGTGAAGACCTCACGCTCGGCCGGCGACAGCACGGCCGCACCGCCCGCGAGGTCCGCGAAACCTCGGTCGCCCTCCAGCTCCACACGCCAGCCGCCGGCTTCGCGGTGCGCCAGGAAGAGCCAGCCCAAGGGGTACGCGTCGGGCTGCGCGGGCGCCGTCAGGACGGCGCTGCCGAACGCCCAGCCGGAGCCGGCCCGGCGCTGAACGGTGACCTGCGTCCGGCTGCGCGCGGTCGCGGCCAGCGTCGTCGGAGTGTGACTCAGCAGCGCGGCCGTGACCGCGTCCGGCAGCGACGGTACGCCGGACGGCGCGGCCGCGGCCGGGCCGCCGGTCAGCACGCCGCCCAGGACGATCGCGAGGAGGAGGGGGTACGCCTTTGCCATATGCGCTCCTTGGGGACGACCGCCGCTCACCTGGGGTCGCTCGCCCCGGCGGTCCTCTCAGCATCGACGCCGGATCACGGGGCTGGCCAGGGTCCCGATGTCCGTGGACAATCTCGATACCTCGATCTTTGCTGCACGCATCTGGCGGAGGACCCATGGGACGCGCCGAACGCCCGCTGGACCCGGGCAGTGGTCTGCTCGGCCGGTTCGCCGCCGAGCTGCGGGCGCTGCGCGCCGACGCGGGCCGTCCCAGTTATCGCACGATGGCCGGACGGGTGCACTTCTCCCGATCCGCGCTCGCCCAGGCGGCCGGCGGCCGGGTGCTGCCGACGTTGCCGGTGCTGCTCGGTTACGTCCAGGCGTGCGGCGGCGACCCGCAGGTGTGGCGTACGCGGTGGGCCGAGGTGCGGGCCGGGCTGGAGGTCACCGCTCGTCCGGTGACGCCCGAGCTGGCCGCCTCGCCGTGGCCCTATCAGCCGCCCGACGACGGAGTCGATCCCGACGCGGCGGGCTGCGGACCCGACGCCGTCACCGCGCACGCGCGCAAGATCGCCCTCCCCGGTACGCGGACCATCCTCGGCCGGGTGGAACTGCGGTACTCCCCCACCTACGGGGCGGCCTGGTCCCGCTTCTGGGGCTTCGGTCCCCTCGACCATCTGGCCTCCGAGCGTACGGTCGAGATCGAAGTGGCGGCGTGCCGGGTCAGCGACGGCGTCGCGGTCTCCTTCCGCACGGAGTACTGCTACGACTACCACTGGAGCGACCTGCTGCGCACCGGCGCCGGTCCGGTGTACGCCCAGGTGCGGCTGTACTGCGACGGCGGGCTGGTCGCGGCCGGGGAGAGCGACCGCATGCCGTTACCGTGACCAGTCGCGCCGCCGCCGCCCGACGATCAGGAAGGTCACTCCCGCCATGAGCAGGCCCAGACTGGTCACTCCGATGTAGACGACGGGCTGCCCGGTGTCCGGCAGGATCGGCCCACCCGGCGACGACGTGGGGGCGCTCGGCGTCGGCGCTCCAGTCGTCGGCTGCGTGGTGCCCGTGCTGGACGACGGCGTCGGAGTGATCTCGCCGCACTCGACCCGGCCGACGAACGGGAACAGGTGCACCTCGCCGCCGTCGACCCGGCCGCTGCCCATCACCAGCGACTTCACCACTACCGCACCCTCGATGTTGGTCGGGTTGAGGTCGACGAAGTCGGCCCGGGGGGCGTACAGGGTGCCTTCGATCGAGTCCCCGCCGACGTGCTGCAGTGCGGTCGCGTCCGGGAAGTTCCACAGCATGTACGGCGCCTGCGCGCTGCTCGCCCCGGCCAGGTTCGGGGAGTTCCAGGCGAAGTCCCCGCCGACTCCCGTGGTGTCCACGTTGACGATCAACGGCATGCTCGCCGACGGCGGGTTCGTGAAGGTGATCTCGGCGAGGTTGCCGAGATCCTCGGCCGTGATGTTCAAGACGTTCGTCCGGCCCGGCGTCAGGGTCAGGAAGGCGTGCGTGTCGGCCGGATAAGGCTTGGTCAGCGGGTTGCCGGCCGCGTCCCGCAGGACGACGTTGTCCGGGCACTCGACCGCCATGCGCGTCGAGAGGCTGCGATAGGTCGGGAACAACCCGGCGACGTCCAACGGGACCGTCGGGCCGACCGAGGACGCCGGCTGGTGCACGGCCACCTCGAGGTTCGGCGTCGCGTTGTAGTCGTTGCCCGGCACGATCCGCGTCAGCGTGTCCGCGTTGTTGTTGTCGGTGTCCTTGACGACCACGCCGGTCAGATCGCCGATCTTCACGTATCCGCCGCCGGTCACGCGCAGTTCCCCGCCCGGAGTGCTGCCGGCGAGGTCGACCCGGCCGTTCACGATGAGCGCGGTCGACGCCACGTCACCCGGCACGAGAAACGGGTCGGTGCTCTGGGTGAGCGTGGTGAACCCGCTGCCGAACCGCAGGTCCCCGCCGATCGCGACGGTCCCCTCGATCTCGTGCGCGATGAGGTCCGCGTCCTGCTCCACGAGCACGAGGAAGCCCTCGTTGCCCACCAACGGGTTCAGGACGACGGCGGCCTGGCTGCCGGTAGCCGTGAGGCCCAGCAGCAGAGCGGCGGTCGCCCCGGCGACCAGCCAAGATCTTGCGCGCATTCGTCCTTATTAACAAATCGGGCATACCTCGCGTTCGCGGCGCGCCGCTGGAAACTCGGTTGTGTCCGGCGAACCCTGTTTGTTTCCCTGGTCGGCGTACGCGTCTGCCGAGACAGTAGGAGATCCGATGCGAGCTGCGTTCATGTCCATTCCGCTGCCCATGCCGTCCACGCAGAAGGACATGCCAGTTCGTGCCTACTCTTCGTCCAACTTTGAATCTCGGGATCCTGGCGCATGTCGACGCCGGTAAGACGAGCCTGACCGAGCGGCTGCTGCTGGCGGCCGGGGTGATCGACGTGTTGGGGAGCGTCGACGCCGGTAGTACGCAGACTGATTCGCTGGAG
>JABFYB010000304.1 GCA_013361475.1 Hamadaea sp. | reverse complement strand
CCGTTCGTCCTGGACCCGGCGGACGTGCCGGACGACGCGGACCTGGTGGTGGTGGGGAATCCGACGAATCCCACCTCGGTGCTGCATCCCTTGCGGACGCTGGAACGGCTGGCGCGACCGGGCCGGGTGCTGCTGGTCGACGAGGCGTTCGCGGACACCGTGCCGGGGGAGCCGGAGAGTCTGGCGCATCGGCGGGATTTGCCGGGATTGCTGGTGTTGCGCAGCTTGACCAAGACGTGGGGGCTGGCCGGGCTGCGGATCGGGTACCTGCTCGGCGCGCCCGAGCTGCTGGCTCCGCTGCGCGCGGTCGCTCCGCTGTGGCCGGTGAGCACGCCGGCGCTGGCCGCCGCGATCGCCTGTTCGAGCGACGTTGCCCGGCGGGCGGCCGACGAGATCGCCGTCCACCTGGTGGAAGAGCGCGCCCATCTGGTGGGCGCCCTGCGTACGCTGCCCGGCGTGACCGTGGCCGGCGAGCCGAGCAGCTCGTTCGTGCTCGTCCGGCTGACCGGTGCCGCGCGCGTACGCGAGCAGCTGCGCCTGCGGGGCTGGGCGGTCCGGCGGGGCGATACTTTCCCCGGACTGGGTCCGGACTGGTTACGCGTCGCCGTCCGCGACACCGCGACCACCGACGCGTTCGTCGACCAACTGCGAGAGGTGCTGACATGAGCGAGTTGTTGCGGCGGACGGTCGCCGCGATCCGGCCGCTCGACGCCGCCGCGATGGACGCCGCCCGCGCCCGCCACGGCCGTCTGACCAAGCCGGCCGGCTCGCTGGGCACCCTGGAGGAGCTGTCGATCCGGCTCAGTGGCTTGGCCGGGGTATGCCCGCCGCCCCTGCTCGATCCGGCGACGGTCGCGATCTTCGCCGGTGACCACGGTGTACACGCGCAAGGGGTCACTCCGTGGCCGCAAGAGGTCACGGCCCAGATGGTCGCCAACTTCGTGGCCGGTGGCGCGGTGGTCAACGCGTTCGCCCGGCAGACGGGCGCGCACGTGACGGTGGTGGACGTCGGGGTGGCCGCGACCCTGCCCGACGAGGCCAAACTCGTGGCGGCCAAGGTCCGGCCGGGCACCCGCGACTTCACCGTCGAGCCCGCGCTCACGCGTGAGGAGGCCGAACGCGCGCTGGAGGTCGGGATCACCGTCGCCCACCAGCTCGTCGACGCCGGTACGCGCATCCTCGTCACCGGCGACATGGGCATCGCGAACACCACACCCGCCGCTGCCCTGATCGCGGCGTTCACCGGGGCCGATCCGGGGCGCGTCACGGGCCTCGGAACGGGCATCGACAGCGACACCCACAGCAAGAAGATCGCCGTCATCCGCAAGGCGCTGGAGATGCACCAGCCGGACCCGGCTGACCCGGTCGGCGTACTGGCGGCCGTGGGCGGCCTCGAACACGCCGCGCTCGCCGGGCTCATCCTCGGCGGCGCGGCGCGACGCGTACCGGTGCTGTTGGACGGGGTCATCGCCTGCTCGGCGGCGGTCGCCGCGGTCGAACTCGCGCCGGACGCCGCGACCGCCCTGATCGCCGGCCACCTCTCGGTCGAGCCGGGGGCCGCGGTCGCGCTCGCGCACCTCGATCTCGATCCGCTGCTCGATCTCGGGCTGCGGCTCGGCGAGGGGACCGGCGCCCTGCTCGCGTTGCCCATCGTCGCCTCGGCGGTACGCGTACTGCACGAGGTGGCCACCTTCGACTCGGCTGGTGTCACAGAGAAATGAGCACGTTGTACCCCCTCGGTCTGCGGCTGGACGGCCGCCGGGTGGTGGTCGTCGGCGGGGGCGCCATCGCCACGCGACGCATCCCGGCGCTGTTGGAGGCGGGCGCGGATCTGCTCGTCGTCGCGCCCGACCTGACGCCCGCCTTGCAAGGACTGCAGGACGCCGGCCGGTTCGAGTGGCGCGCCCGGCCCTTCGAACCGTCCGACTTGGACGGTGCTTGGCTGGTGCACGTCGCCGTGGACGACCCGGCTGCCGCGGCCGAGGTGAGTTCGGTCGCCGAGGAACTCCGGGTGTTCTGCGTACGCGCCGACGACCGGCACGCGGCGACCGCGTGGACCCCGGCGGTGACCCGGCACGGGCCGGTGACCGTGGCGGTGCTGGGCGGCGGATCGCCCCGGCTGTCGATGAGCGTGCGCGACCGGATCGCGGCGTTGCTGGCGTCCTCGGCGGACACCGATCGGCTGCCCGGGACGGTTGCCCTGGTCGGCGGCGGGCCGGGCGACGCCGAGCTGATCACGGTCAAGGGACGGCGGCTGCTGAACGCCGCCGACGTGGTGGTCGCCGATCGGCTCGCGCCCGGCGTACTGCTGGACGAGCTGCGTCCCGAGGTCGAGGTGGTCGACGTCGCCAAGCTGCCCTACGGTGCGGCGGCGGCGCAGGAGCACATCAACGCGCTGCTCGTGGAACGGGCGCTCGCCGGGAAGTTCGTCGTACGCCTCAAGGGCGGCGACCCGTTCGTCTTCGGCCGGGGCGGCGAGGAGGCGCTGGCCTGTGCCGAGGCCGGCGTACCGGTCGTCGTCGTGCCCGGCGTCAGCAGCGCGATCTCGGTGCCCGCCGTCGCGGGGATCCCGGTGACCCACCGCGGCGTCACCCATGAGTTCACCGTGGTCTCCGGCCACCTCGCGCCCTCGTCGTCGCAGTCGCTGGTCGACTGGACCGCGCTGGGCCGGTCGCGGGGCACCGTCGTGGTGCTGATGGGACTGCGGCACCTGGCGGAGATCGCGTCGACCCTCATCGCGGCGGGACGCGACCCGGCGACCCCGGCGGCGGCGATCCAGGAGGGTACGACGTCTCAGCAGGTCGTCGTCCGCGCTCCGCTCGCCGAGATCGCGGCGGCCGCCGCCGATCTGCGTACGCCGGTCATCACCGTCATCGGTGAGGTCGTTTCCGTGCCTCTGTCCGGAACT
>JABFYB010000686.1 GCA_013361475.1 Hamadaea sp. | reverse complement strand
GCGATCGCGGCCGCGCCGCGCAGCTGCACCAGGCCCTTCTGCCCGGCGGCGAGCGTCTCGGCCGGCCCGTCCTTCAGCCGGATCCCGGCGACCGCCAGCGGCGCCGGCGAACCGGGCACGGTGACGGTGGCGCCGACGGGAAGGTCACCGGCGAGCACGTCGGCCGCCACGGTGGCCACCATGTCCGCGCCGGCGCCCGCGACCTCCTTGACCAGCAGGACGGATACGCGTACCGCATCGGCGGGCAGGGCGGGCTCGGGCCGGGGCGACAGCATCCCCGCGTGCTCGTGGAAGAGCCGGCTCAACTGCTCCCGATCCGGCGACGCCGGGTCGAAGCCCTGAGCACGCATGTGCTCGACGAATTCGTCCGGCACCGGCAGGTCGTAGCGCTCGACCAGGTACGCCGTGATGTGCGGCCAGGCCCAGACCCCGTCGGTGTAGACGCTGGCCCCGCCCGGCAGTTCGACGTCGCCGCGCGGATCGCGCTGGAACCCGGGCACGACGGTGAGCGGCTCACCACCGTGGAGGTACGCGACGATCCGCGGCTTCTCGGCGGCCACCCGCGGCTCGGCCAGCAGGTCCTCGGCGCCGACGGCGGTCCCGGCGACGTATCCGAGGTCTGCGTAGAAGCCGAAGAACTTCAGTCGAGCATCCACCCGTCCTGCTCCCAGTCGAAGGTCTGCCACTGACCGCCGGAGACGAAACTGCCGTCGGGGTTGACGATGAGCGTCTGATTGTAGCCGTGCACGGTGGCCTTCAATTCGCGTGCCACCGCCATGTTCATGTTGCCGCCGTAGCAGGTCACAAGGCGTACGGGAGTGCCCGGGACGTAGTCCGGGTTGGCCTTGATGATCGCCGCGACCTCGGCCGGGGACATGTCGTGCGGGAAGCCGGACGGGCGGCCGTGGATCACCACCTGGTGTACGCCGTCCTCCGTCTTGATGTACGAGTACGCCTTCAGCGTGTTCGGGTCGTTGCCGATCGCGGTGGCGCCCGGTCGATGCTGGACGGTCGGCTCCCAGGTGGCCGGGTCGAAGTCCTCGTTGGCGAGCCGAGCCGGGCGGTTGCCTCCCGGCAGGTCGTCGGCCTTGCCCAGGAGCTTGCGCAGCAGGCCCTTGAGCTGCTCGAGCAGCTCGCCGAGCTTCTTCGCCATCGGGATGAGCTTCTTGAGGCTGGACAGCAGCGCCCGGACGAACTTCTGGATCTTGTTCACCCAGGTCGTCACCAGCGACACCACCTGGCCGATGACGACCGGCGTCGCCAGGCCCAGGGTCAGCCCCGCCTCGGCCAGCCATTGCGGCAGGCGAGCGGCCAGCGTCCCGATGAACTGGGCGATCAGGTCCCGGACGATGCCCCGGACCAGACCGACGATCAGCCCGGCGCCCATCACGGCGTAGTGGATGCCGTGGGCCGCCTTGCCGATGCCCTCCAACACGGTCACCTGCGTGCCCGCATGCTGCCGGTACGCGTCCCCGGACGGGCCGAGCCACGACGCCGTCTCCACCTTGATCGCGTCCGCGTAGTACTTCTGGGCGTCCAACGTGTACTTCGACACGTTCTCCCACGTCTGCGCGTGCGCCGAGATCTCGTCCGGATTGCCGGCCAGCCAGTCGAGCGCGTCCTTGAGCGGCTTCACGTGCTCCATCAACCAGGAGACACCCCAGGCCACCAGGGACCCGATGGGGTCCAGGGCCAGGCCCACCAGGTCGAGGGTGCCGCCGACGGTGCCGAGTGTGCCGTCGACCCAACTGTCGTTCTTGATGCCCTCGGAGACCTGGGCGACATCCTCGACCAGGCCCAGGCCCGTGTACCACGTCGTGGACGATTGAGCCTGGGCCACCAGCGGATTGCCCACTCGCGAAACCTCCCCGTGCGCACCGGTAGCGCCTCCCCAGGACTCCGGTGCGCCGCCGACGCTACGGAAATCCGGCACCGCACCGCAAGACACCCTCGATCGCCCTGTGGATAACCTGATCAACCATCCGTCTGAGACCCTGATCGGGTGAAGTTCCGCGTACGCGAGGTGCAGGAAACCGGGTCGACCAACGCCGACGTGCTGGCGGCCGCCCTGGCCGGCGAGCCCGAAGGGCTCGTGGTGGCGGCCGGGACGCAGACGGCCGGGCGGGGGCGGCTGGGGCGTACGTGGCAGTCGCCGCCGGGCGGGGGACTGTGGTTCAGCGTTCTGCTGCGTCCCGGCATACCCCCGGCCCGGCTCGGCTGGCTGCCGCTGCTCGCCGGAGTGACCCTGGCGCACTGCGTACGCGACGTCGCCGGGGTCGACGCCGCGCTCAAATGGCCCAACGACCTGCTCGTAGGTGGGAAGAAGTGCGCCGGCATCCTCGCCGAGGCGACCGGCACCGGAGCGATCGCGCTCGGCATCGGACTCAACACCCGGCTGACCGAGGAACAGCTGCCGCCCCCGCCGCCGTCCGGTCTGCCGCCGACGTCGCTGGCCCTGGCGGGCGCGTCCGACGTGGACAACGACGCGATGCTCACCGCGCTGCTGGACCGGCTGGCCTCGGCGTACTCCGCTTGGCGCGCGGCCGGCGGCGACCCCGAGGAGTCCGGGCTGCGATCGGCGTACCTGGGCGTCTGCGCCACGATCGGCCTCGACGTACGCGCGATCCTGCCCGGCGGCGCGGAGATCCGTGGCCGGGCGACCACAGTGGATGGCGAGGGCCGGCTGGTCGTGGCGGGCCGGTCGATCGCGGCCGGCGACATCGTCCATCTTCGGGCGGATGACCAGGCAATGCCGCGAACCGACCGATAGCGCGACTGGACTACGGGGACTAACCTCAGCGCGTCGACTGCGAGAGCAGCACCATCAGGAGGTTAGTCGTGGCATTCCCCGAGGACGTGCTCAGCGGAGACGAGCGCGTCGTCATGCATTTGCACCCGCACTGGAAAGC
>JABFYB010000568.1 GCA_013361475.1 Hamadaea sp. | reverse complement strand
GGTCGCGAACTCCGAGCTGCGGCCGTTGATGTCCTCCATGAGGTCGATCTCGCCGATGCCCGGCCAGCCCGTCGCGCCGGTCCCGCGCGCGGCCGCGCCGAGGGACCAGAACGCGGGCCAGTACCCGGCCGCCGCCGCGCCGCTGACGTTGGGCTGCTGCAGCGACGCCTCGAAGCGCAGCTTGCCGCCGGCCGGAGCGGCGAAGTCCGTCCGCTGGGTCTCGATCCGGCCGCTGGTCCAGTTGCCGGCGCCGTCGCGGATCGGCTTGATGACGAGGTGGCCCGCACCGTCCTGGTAGACGTTCTGGGTGCTGTTGGTCATGTACTCGATCTCGCCGGTGCCCCAGTTGGCCGCGCCGCCGGGATAGCCGGTGCCGATGTCGTAGAGCCAGTTGGCCGTGTTCACGCCGGTGTTGGCGGCGCCGCTGAAATCGTCGGCGAACAGCTGGGTCCAACCGGCCGGGGCCGGGGGAGCGGCCGTCGCGGTGCTCGCGGACCCCGCCACGAGGGTCGCGGCGACCAGCGCGAGGGCGGCCGCGCCGGCGCGTACGCGAGAAAGGTGAGTGGCCATGAAGGCGCCTCTCCGGGAGTAGGGACGGAGGGTGTGAGAGCGCTCTCACGGCATGGTGCCGCACTGAAAAGAGACTTGTCAATACGCGATTGGCCTAGGATGCCTTACGCGATGTGACGGCTGTCGGATCTGCGATTTCGCCCCGAGGCCCATCGACAGCGCCGAGCGACCGTGGGCCGTCGCCTCATCGGCCAAGGTGTGTGCGGCGTCCGGGCGTACCGCCGTCCTCGGCGTAGTCCCAGACTCGGGGCATGATGCGAGCCGCCGGGCGTTGGCTGATCCAGCGGGCGTTTCCGCTGACCGCGACGATCATGGTTGTGGTGCCGGCACTGTTGTGGCTGCCGGTCTGGCTGGATCTCGTCGGGCTGATCTTCCCGGGGCGGGGGATCGGCCTCGTGCTGGACTGGGTGCGCGATCTCGGACCGATCGGGTTGGCGGTGGCGACGTTCGCGGAGACCGACCGATGGCGGCGCCAGTACGCACGACGGCAGGCGTTGGCGGTGCAGCCCGATACGCAGTCGACTGTGGAGCGACCGGACGAGTTGGAAGCGATCGTCGCCGGGATCGTCGGACCCGCTCCGGTGGGCAAGACCGCGACCACCGTCGGCCTGACGACCGGAGTGCACGGCGCCGGCGGCTTCGGCAAGACGACACTGGCCCGGATGGTGTGCGCGGACCCGCGTATCAAGTCTCGGTTCGGCGAGCACGTCACCTGGGTGACGCTGGGTCGCGACATCGTCGGGTCCGGAGACCTGGCCGCCAAGGTCAACGAGGTCCTCGCGCAGGTGGGGCCGCCGGACGTCGTGGCCGTCTCGTCCGACGCCGGAGAGGCCGGCCGGCAGCTGGCGTACGTGTTGTCGCAGGGACCGCCGCGGTTGCTGGTGATCGACGACGTGTGGCGGCTGCGGCAGCTCGAACCCTTCCTGCTCGGCGCGAAGCACTGCGTACGCCTCGTGACGACGCGGAATCAGGAGCTGCTGGTCGGCCGGGGCTTGTCGGTGGAAGTCGACCAGATGACCGAAGCGCAGGCCCGGCGTTTGCTGACGACCGGGCTGAGCGCTGCGATCCCCGGGCCGACCGAGGACGCGTTGCTGGCCGCGACCGGCCGCTGGGCGCTGCTGCTCAGTCTCGTCAACCGCATCCTGGCCAGCGCCGAACGGACCGGCGTACGCGATCTTTCGGCGTACGCCTCGGAACTCTGCGCGCGCATTGAGACCCGCGGGCCGGCGGCGGTGGACGCGGTCGGCGACGGCGTGCGGGGCCTCGACGTCACCGACTCACGGCAGCGCGCTGAGGCGGTTCAGGCCACCGTGACCGCCAGCACCGGCCTGCTGGAGCCGGATGAGCTGCTGCGCCTGCGGGAGCTGACGATCTTCGCCGAGGACGAGGCGATTCCGCTGGATCTGGTCGGGCGGCTGTGGGCGGCGTCGGCGGGACTGGCCGATCTGGATACTCGTGCCTTGTGCCGGCGCTTGGCCGGGCTCGGGCTGATCACCTTGACGGCCGAGGACGGCGGCCGGGTCGGAATGCATGACGTGCTGCGAGACTATCTGCGACAGTCGATGCCGTCGGCGGATCTGGCCGAGTTGCACGAGCGCCTGCTGGAGATCGTCTCGGCCGACCTGCCTCGGATCGACGGCGAGATCGCCTGGTGGCAGCTCGACGCGCAACACCGCTACCTGTGGGATCACGTGGTCGAGCATGTGCGTGGGGCGTCCGGGGCCGAGGACGCCGAACGCCTCGCGACCGACCTCCGCTGGGCGACGGCCCGCCTGCTGCGGTCCGGTCCCGAGGCGCCGCAGGCGGATCTGGTCGCCGCGGGCACTCCTCGCGCGCTGCGGATGCGCGAGGTTTGGGCACACAACAGTCACCTGCTCGCATCGACCCGGCCGTCGGCGGCTGTGAGCGACATTCTCGTCGCGGTGCTCGCGGCCGATCCCGATTGGGCCGGTCAGGCCGCGACCCTCAAGGTGGGCGGGGCGACCCGGACGCGGCTACGGCTGCGTGACCCGTTGCCGGCGGCCCCGGCCGGCTTGCGGTTCGCGCTGTCCGGTCCTGGGGCGATGGTGTACGCCATGAGCAGAGCATCGGACGGCAGGTGGCTCGCGGCTGCCCGAGATCGGACCGTTCACCTCTGGGACATCGAGACGGGACTGGAACGGGCTGTCCTCACCCAGGACGAGCGCGTCGTGACGCCGATGCGCGCCGGTCCGGACGGAACGTGGATCGCGGCCGCGTACGACGACGGTTCGGCGCTGATCTGGGATGTCGCCTCGGGCCGGCCGGTCACCGAGTTCAACGCCCACAAGGCCCGGATCGCCGAGCTGGCCGTCGATCCGGGCGGCCGTTGGGTCGCCACCTTGGACATCGACCGGGTAGTGCGGGCGTGGGATCGGCAAACCGGCCGGGCGTTGCTGCGAGCGATCTCCGTCACCTCGATCGCGGCGTTGCCGGACGGGCGGCTCGTCATGGGCCGCGCCAACGGCGACGTCCGACTGTCGGGAGTGCCCACCACGTGGCAGCAACCGACGCTGCGGGGGCACTCCGGCGGCATCATCGACGGGATCACGGTCGCGCCCGACGGCACGTGGCTGGCGAGTATCGGCAGTGACGAGTCCGTCCGGATCTGGGACCTGGCGACCACCAGTGAACGGGCGCGGATCGACGGCTGGGCGTCGACGGTGGCCGCCTCGCCCGACAGCCGTACGCTGTATGTCGGGTCGTCCGTGGGGGGCGGTCTGCGCAGCTACGACGCGCTCAGCGGTACGCCGCTCCACACGTTCACCGGCCACCGCAATGCGATCTACGTGATCGCGTTCGCGCCGGACGACAGTTGGTTCGTCTCGGCCGGCGACGACGGCGTCCTCCGGTTCTGGGACCGGGCGACCGGGCGTTCCCGTGGCATCCTCCGTGGACACTCACGTTGGGTCGGTGACATCGTCGTCGGGCCGACCGGCACCTGGCTGGCCAGTTCGAGCGTCGACGGCACGATACGCGTCTGGGATCCGGCCGCGGCCGCGCCGGCGCCGGAACCGATGCGCGTCGCGGCCGCCGCAGTTTCACCGGGTGGGCGTATGGCGGTGCTGGGTAGTCAGGTCATCGGCACGGTCACGATGCACGACACGACCGGCGCGCGGACGTTCTCCCGGGAGCTCGACCGGCCCGCCGCGCTGGCCGTCACCGACGACGCGGAGCTGATCGCGTACACCGGCTTTCACAAGAAGGGGCTCTGGCTGGCCGGATCGGGTGAACCGATCATGCTCGACGAGGAGGCCGAGGACGGGCGGGTGGTCTTCTCCGGGGACAACCGGCTCCTGGCCGCCGTCGACAAGGCCAAGCGGTTACGGGTCTGGGACTGTGTCACTCACGAGATGGTGTTCGAGCGCCCGGGCGTGTGGGCGGTGGCCTTCTTCCCCGACCGGCGGGCGGTCTTCTTCGCCGTCTACGACGAGACCTCGGAGGAGAACAAGTCGTTCGCAGTGGACCTCGACGGGACGATCATCGGCGAATACGGCCCCTACGGGTATTACGTCAGGGCTGTCGCCGTCGCGCCCGTCACGGAGATCGTCGCCGCCGGTGACGGCAGCGGCTATATCTGGCTGGACCTCACCCAGGCTGAGGGAAGTGGCTTCCTCCACGGATTCGACGAGCCGATCGCGGCGCTGGCCTTCGATCCCATGGGCACGATGATCGTCGCGGGGGGAGCGCACGGTCTGGTCGCGGTCTGGTCGATTTACCAGCGGCAGCCGATCGCGGCGTTCCGTTTCGCCGACGCCGTCCTGGCCGTCTCCTGGAACGAGGAAGGCGTCGTGGTGGTGACCTACGGCGGCGTTCATCGCCTCGACCTGCTCGACTGGCCGGCACCCGAGCCTTCGTCGGAGGCCTCGGACGCGCCGGAGGCCGGGCGGGACTGACCCACCCGGCCTCCGATGTGCTCGGCTTCGTCAGCCGCAGTGCTCGAACCCGCTGGTGTAACTGGTGCTGCCGACGGATCCGCCCCACTTGACGCAGACGCCCGGCGCGCTGCGCTTCACCGGCCCGGCGTAGTAGCTGAAGCTGCCGGAGTCGGTGGTCCGGGTCGAGCCTTCCGGTTCGAGGAAGGCCGACACCGCGCTCGCGGTGCCGACGCTGACGTACTTCAGCGTGACGACGCAGTTGTAGCCGTTGCCGGAGTTGTAGGCCAGGAAGACCTTGCCCACGGTGCCGAGCGCCGCCGAGTCGATGACGTCGTAGCCGCTGCCGCAGACCTCCTCGGCGGTGTAGGGGTTGGAGCTGCCGCAGCCGTTGCTGCTCTTGATGGCGATCTTCTGCCCGAGCGAGACCGTGACGCCCTCGACCGTCGGGCTCGTGTCGACCGTGCCCGACGAGGTGCGCTGCTCGTAGTGCAGGTGCGGGGCGCTCGAGTTGCCGGTCGAGCCGACGTTGCCGATCTTCGTGCCCTGGCCGACGGACTTGGTCGTGCCGGCCGACTGCACCATGGAGGACAGGTGGGCGTACCGGGTGCGGCTGCCGTCGCTGTGGACGATCTCGACCCACTTGCCGTAGCTCGTGCTCCCGGCGTCCTTGAAGTACGCCGTGCCGGCGGCGGTGGCGCGTACGGTCTCGCCGTCGATCGCGTCGCCGCCGTAGCTCTGCCAGTCGATCGCGCCCGACGGGCTGTGGTTGGGCGTCCAGTTGTTCGCGTAGAAGGTCTTGCCGCAGTCGAACGGCGACTTGTGGGAGATCGCCGCGTGAGCCGGGCTGGGTATCAGGACGGTGAGGAGGGCGGCCGTGGCGATCGCCAGTCCGCCGGCCAGGGTCCGTCGTCTCATAGGACATTCCCCTTCACGTTTGCGCCGGTAGGTGCACTCATGAAGGGGAATGTATGGGCGCTGATTACACGTTTCCTACAGCTCGGCTACAGCGGGTCAGGCCCAGGGCCGGAGTTTCTCGGGGTTGCGGACGGCGAAGACCCGGGTGATGCGGTCGCCGGCGAACTCGAACGCCATCACCGTCGTGGTCACGCCGTTCTCCTGGATGACCAGGCCGGGCTGCCCGTTCACGGTTCGGGCCAGGACAGTCAGGCCCGGCAGCTGCGCGGTGATCTCCAGGAGACCCCGCGCGATCTGCTCGGCGCCCTCGATCGGCTCCAGCTTCGCGGTGACGATGCCGCCGCCGTCGGCGATCGCGACCGCCTCCGGATCCAGCAGCCCGATCAGCGCGCTGATGTCCTTCGCCGCCCACGCCGTCTGGAAGTCGCGGACGAGGTCGGCTCGCTGGGCCGGCGGGGTCGTCGGCGTACGCGCGTCGCCGATGCGGCGGCGGGCCGAAGAGGCGAGCTGGCGGCAGGCCGCCGGCGTACGCCCGACGATGTCGGCCACTTCCGGGAACGGGTAGCGGAAGACGTCGTGGAGGATGAAGGCGACCCGTTCGGCCGGTGTCATCGACTCGAGGACCACCAGGAACGCGAGGTTCACCGACTCGTCCAGCGTCACCCGGTCAGCGGGGTCGGCCGGGTCGGCCGGAGCCGCCCACTCCGCCCGTTCCGGCAGCGGCTCGGGCAGCCATTCGCCGACGTAGCGTTCCCGCCGGACCCGGGCCGACCCGAGGATGTCGAGGCAGATCCGGCCGGCGACCCGGGTCAGCCAGGCGGCCGGGTTCTCGATCTCGTCCTGCTGCGCCTCGGACTGGCCGTACCAGCGGGCGTACGTCTCCTGCACGACGTCCTCGGCGTCGGACAGCGAACCGAGCATGCGGTACGCCAGATTGGTCAGCTGACGTCGCTCGCTCATGAGCACGCTCGGCTCCATCGGCGTCTCCCTCCCCGGCTCGGTCCTCACCTGCCCGACGATGTGGGCGGGGCAAGTGTGAGGTCCACACTAACGCGATGTTGATCATCGGCGGCGTACGCTTCGACGATGCGCATCATCGACGGAGCGGGACAGTGGGCGTCGCCGCCGCCCGGCACGGCGAACGACTGGGTGGAACACCTACGGGTGCCGGACCTTTCCGTGGGCACCTACTGCATCCCGGCCGGGGGAGTGGACGACCAGAGCCCGCACACCGAGGACGAGATCTACGTGGTCACGGGCGGGCGGGCGCGGATCGTCACGCCGGACGGCGACGCCGAGGTCGGCCCGGGTGCGGTGATCTTCGTCCCGGCCGGGGAGGAGCACCGGTTCGTCGACGTCGCCGAGGACCTGACGCTGCTCGTGGTGTTCGGCCCGGCGTACGGGTCGCGCGCGACGGCGTAGCCCGGCCGCCCCGGAACCGTTGGGGACGGTAAAGGGGGAAACCATGACAACTCTGCCTGTCGTCGCCGGGGTGGACGGATCGCCGGAAAGCCTCGCCGCCGCCGAGGTGGCCGCCCGGGAGGCGGTGCTGCGGGGCGTACCCGTGCGGATCGTGCACGGGTTCATCTGGCCCACGATGCGCAACGTCCCGTTGGGTCCGTCCGCGCTGGGGCCGCAGGAGGGCGGCCTGGAGAACCAGGCGCGCCAGATCGTGGCCGACGGTGTCGCCGCCGCCCAGGCCGCCGCGCCCGGGGTCGAGGCGACCGGCGACGTGATCACCGGCTCGGCCGCGCAGGCGCTGATCAGGGCCTCCGGCGGCGCGTCGCTGATCGTCGTCGGCGATCGCGGACTGGGCGCGTTCGCCGGGCTGCTCGCCGGTTCGGTGTCGATCCACGTCGCCGCCCACGCGGCCTGCCCGGTCATGGTGGTACGCGGAAAGTCCGATCCCGCCGCGCCGGTGCTGCTCGCCGCGGACGGCTCGCCCGCCGGCGACGCCGCCGTCGGCTTCGCCTTCGAGGAGGCGGCGCTCCGGAAGGTGCCGCTGTGGGCGTTGCACGTGTGGGCGCATCCCACCGCCGATCTGGCGACCGAGATGCAGCCGCTGATCTTCGACGAGTCCGTCGCCCGGGAGAACGAGGAGCGGCTGATCGTCGACGCACTGGCCGGGTGGAAGGCGAAGTTCCCCGGGGTCGACGTGCGGACGCAGGTCGTGCACGGGCGCGTACGCCGGACGATCGTCGAGGCCACCGGGGGCGCCCAACTCATCGTGCTCGGCAGCCGGGGTTTCGGCGGCTTCAAGGGGATGCTGCTCGGCTCGGTCAGCCAGGCCGCGCTCTACCACTCGGACTGCCCGGTCGTCATCGTGCCGGGCGCGCCGGAACAAGCCGGGACTTAAGGCCCTATCGTTCCAGGCGGCGGGCCTGTCAGACTGACCACTCAGGACGCAACCGATCTCCATAGTGGAGGGTCAGTCGGCGTCATCGGCGGATTCTGGGGGGTTCGGTGACGCGCACGGTCGCCCTGCGCATCGCGTACGCAATCGTCGCGGCGTTGCTGACCACCGGGATATGGATCGCGGCCACTACCCCGGACGGGATGGTCCGGGGCATCGTGGTGGCGGCGGCGTTGCTCATCGTCACCGCCACCACGGCGGCCCACGTCATGCTGACCGCGGCCGACGTCCGCCGGGAACTCGCCGAGTCCGAGCGGCGGATGGTGGCCGCGATCGCCAAGGCGCTGCGGCCGGAGTCCACCTCCGACAGCGCCTGAGGCTACGCCGTCAGGTCGATCCGCCAGTCGTTGCTGCGCATCGGCCGCCCCGGCGGGAACTCGAAGTCGACCGGCCCGACCAGCTGGAACCCGGCCTTGCGGCAGATCGCGTTGGACGGCGGGTTGTCCACGCCCGGGTACGCGTGCAGCCAGCGGTGGCGGCCGTCGCGCCGCGCCTCGGCGATGACCGCCCGCGCCGCCGCGGTCGCCACGCCGCGCCCCTGGAACTCCGGGAACACGTGCCAACCGGACTCGTAGACCGTCTCGCCGTCCCACTGGCGATCCCAGTAGCCGATGCTGCCCGCGACCTCGCCGCCCGGCGCCAGCTCCACCCGGAACATCTGGCCGTTGTCGAGCCGGAGGTAGCGCTGGTGGCGGGCGAGCACCTGCTCCTCGGTCTCCGGACCGCCCAAGTGTTCCTTCATCTCCGGGGTGTTCGCCCGGCGGAGGATCTCCAGGTCCGGCTCCGACCAGGGCACCAACCGCACTGCCACGTCACTCATGAAGATCACCCTGCCAGTGCGGTACGACAGGATCAGGGTTCCCGGTCGAATCTTGGGGCATGATTCGACCGGGAACCCTGATCGAGCGCCACAAGGACCAGCCAGGGACGCGCAAGGACGAGCCAAGGACGAGCAAGGACGCGGCTCAGGGGGCGGCGAGCGCCTCCGTCGGGGACAGCCGGGCGGCCCGGATCGCCGGATAGAGCCCGGCGAGCCCGCCGATGACCAGCGTCGCCCCGGCCCCGCCGAGCGACACCCACGCCGGCACCACCGTCGGCCATTCCTGATAGGCGGCGTACGCGCCGGTCACGAGGATGCCGAGGGCGACGCCACCGGCCCCGCCGAGCAGGGACAGCAGGAGGGATTCGGCGAGGAACTGCGTACGGATCTGGCCCCGGGTGGCGCCGAGCGAGCGGCGTAACCCGATCTCGGCCCGCCGTTCGAGGACCGAGATGACCATCGTGTTGGCCACGCCGACGCCGCCGACCAGCAGGGCCACCGCGCCCAGACCCAGCAGCAGCCCGTTGAGCGTCGCGTCGGTCGCCTGCTGGGCGGCGAGCGCGTCGGACGGCCGGGACACCTGCACTTCGTTCGGCGCGGCCGGGTTCGCCGTCGCGGCCAGCACCGCGCGTACGTCGGTGACGTAGCGCTCGTCGGACCGGGTGTACACCGTGGTCGCGTACCCGTCGAAATGCAGCTTCGACGTCGCGACCGGCCAGCCGACGACGGCGGCCGTGTCGAGTTCGGGGGCGAGCGGGACCGGGGCGAGCAGCCCGACCACGGTGAACCACTGTTCCCCCAGCCAGACCTGCTCGCCGGGGGCGGCGACGCCGAGCCGTTCGGCGGACTTCGCGCCGAGCACGACGGCCGGATAGGTCGCGGTGGCGTCGTTGAGGAAGACGCCCGCGGACATCGCCGCGCCGACGGCCTGGGGCAGGTCGGTACGCCCCGCGAGCACCGCGATGCCGCCGGACTGCCCGGACGGGATCTTGTCGTTGCGGTAGACGTGCGTGTTCGGCACCTTGCCGGTGGCGGAGACGTCGGTGACCGGCGCGATCTGGCCGATCATGCCCTCGGCCTCGGCCGGGAGGTGGGAGTCGTCGCCGAACAGGCTCTGCCCGGGACCGACCGTGAGCAGGTTGGTGCCGAGCGCGGCGAGCTGCCGGTTCAGATCCTCGCGGCTGGACGCCGAGATCCCGACGACCGCGATCATCGCCGCGATGCCGATGGCGATCCCCAGCGCCGACAGGAACACCCGCAACGGCCGCGTCCGCAGCCCTGCCCCGCCGACCCGCAGGACGTCCCGTGGCCGCAGCCGGGCGGGAGCGAGCGTCACCATGGGAACACCCGCCCGTCCTTCATCCGCACCTGACGCGGCAGCGACGCGGCGATCTCCTGGTCGTGCGTGATCACGACGATCGTGGTGCCCGCGTCGTGCAGGTCGCGGAGCAGCGTCATCACGCCGGCTCCGGCCGCCGAGTCCAGGTTGCCCGTCGGCTCGTCGGCCAGCAGCAGCGGTGGTTCGCCGACGACCGCGCGGGCGATCGCGACTCGTTGCCGCTCGCCACCGGACAGCTCGTGCGGCTCATGGTCCAGCCGGTGGCCGAGCCCGACTCGCCGCAGGGCCTGTTCGGCGAGCGCGCGCCGGCGGGCGAGCGGCACGCCGGTGTAGAGGAGCCCGTCGGCCACGTTGTCCACAGCGGACACCCCGGGTGCGAGGTGGAACTGCTGGAAGACGAAGCCGAGCGTACGGGCCCGCAAGGCGGACAGCTGCCGATCGGTCAGCCGGTCGAGCCGATGGCCGTCGATGGTCACGGTCCCGGTCGTCGGGTGGTCGAGCGCCCCGATGAGATGCAGTATCGTTGACTTGCCCGAGCCGGACGGCCCCACGATCGCAACGAACTCGCCGCGATCGATGCGCAGGCTCACCTGGTCGACCGCGACGACGCCGCCGGGGTAGCTCTTCGAGACGTCGTCCAGCTCTACGATCGCGGTCACTTGGGCACCCCCACCGTCATGCCCTCGGTGACCTCGCCGCCGGTCAGCTCGACCTTGCCGGCCGCGAACAGCCCGGTCTGCACCGCCGCGTACCGGGTGCCGGAGCCGTCCACGACAAGCACACCGTAGCCGCCCTCCTGCAGGGCGAGCAGCGCCCCGATCGGCACGGTCAGCACGTTCTCGTGCCGGTCGGCGACGAGCACGACGTCGACCGGGGCCTCGTCGAGCGTGCCCAGCTTCTTCTGGTCGGCGACGGTCACCACCACGTCGACGGTGGTGGTGGAGGTCTGGTTCGCGCCGCTCCCGCTGGTCGCCTTGGTCGCGACCGTGCCGACGCTCGCCACCGTCCCGGCCACCGCCGTCCCGCCCGGCAAGGTGATCTGGGCGGAGACGCCTTTGTGGACCAACTGCTGGTCGGCCACGTCCAGCGCCACGGTCACCACTCTCGTGATCCCCGTGTACGCCAAGAGCGGGCCGGTCGCTGCCGAACCCGGATCGGTCTTGTGCCCGGCGACGCGGATCTGCCCGGGGGCGACGACGACCCGGGAGATCTCGACCCGGCCGGTCTCCGGTAGCCCCAAGTCCTCCTGCCAGCGCCGCACCGCGTCCGCAGTGGACGAGGTGAACTCGTCGTCCACGGTGAACCCGGTGTAGCCCAAGGCTTTGAGGTTGCTCTCCAGCGTCTTGACGTCGTCGCCGTCGAGCCCGGTCGTCAGCGTCCGGTAGAACGGCGTACTGCCGTAGAGCAGCACGACCGGCTGTGCGTCCACCTTGTACACCGGATGGCCCCGGCTGACCGTGGAACCCTCCGGCGCCAGCCAGGTCACCGTGCCCGCCGGACCCTTCGCGCTGACCGTCGTCGGGTCGCCGTAGCCGAGCGTACCGGTGACGGTCTTGGTCTCGGTCAACGTCTCGCGAGTGACGGGGGCGGTCGCGGGCGGCTGATGCGCCCCGGCCGACGGAGTCTCCGTCCCGCCGCCGAAGCCGAAAGCCGCCACGGCCGCCACCCCGGCGACCAGCACCGCGCCGCCCGTTCCGGCCGCTGTGCGTACGCGGCGGCGCCGCCGGGCGCTCACGAGCGCGCCCCGAGGCTGGGGAAGACCGCGGTCAGCTTGTCCTGGCAGGCCGTCATCGCCTGCTGGAACGCCGGGCTGGTCCGGTCGATCTTGCCGAGCGCGCCGCCGAAGCCGCCTCCGTTGGGATCGGGGTCCGGCATGTCCACGCCGTGATCGCGCATGCACTGGGCGAAGACCCGCAGCTGCTCCAGCTGGTTCGCGTCCAGCGAGCCCAGCAGTCCGGCGGGCAGCAGGCTCTGGCACTTCTTCAGGGCCGCCTGGAACTGGGGTGTGCCCGCCAGCGCCGGATCGAGATCGGGCCGGCCGGTGCTGGGATCGGGATCGCCCACCGGTACGCCGTTCTCCCGCATGCACTGGGTGAACTTCATCATGTCGGCCGCCGACGCGGACGCGCTCGCGGTCGGGGTCGCGCCCCCGTTCCCGGCGGTCGCGATGCCGGAGCCGTCGTCACTCTTGCCGCACGCGGTCAGGGCCAGGGCCAGCGCCGCCGCCGCGACCAGGATCAGTCTTCTCATGCCGGCCAGTAGACCGAGCCGCCGATAACCCCCGCGTAACCCGCCGCACTCCCGCCGTCGCTCACACTCCGCTCCCCGCCTGTCGGGCGCGGCGTGTTTGGGCGCAGATCACGGATATCCATGCCTCCGCCGCCTTCGGAAGCATGCGTAACCGTGATCTGCAGCT
>JABFYB010000524.1 GCA_013361475.1 Hamadaea sp. | reverse complement strand
GCGAGGGTCAGCGGCACGAACCCCACGGCGAACCGGTCGGCCAGCCGCACGAACGGTGCGGTCGCCGACTGGGCCTGCTCGACTAGGCGAACCACCCCGGCATAGGTCGACTCGGCGGCGCTCTGTGTCGCGACCATCGTCACGGCGGACCCGGCGTTGACGACACCGCTACGGACGTCGTCGCCTGCCGGGCGGTCGACCGGGTTGGCTTCCCCGGACAGAGCCGACTCGTCGAACACGCCCGCGTCGGTCAGCCGACCGTCGACCGGCACGATCTCCCCCGCACCCACCAGCAGCCGATCGCCGATCGCCACCCTGTCCACCGGCACCTCCTCGATGCCGCGCGGGCTTTGCCTGCGCGCCACCCGCGGTGCCCGCGCCGCCAGCGCGCTCAGCTCCCGCCGGGCACGAACCGACGCTCGGGCCTCCAGGACGCCGCCGGTGAACAGCATGACCGCGATGACCGCGCCCGCGACCGGCTCGCCGACCAGCAGCGCACCGACGAGTGCCAACCAGGCGATGACATCCACCGACGGCTGCCGGCGGCGCACCGCCAGGCCGATCGTCACCGTCGAGTACGCCAACCCGATCCCGGCCGAGCTGGTCCACAGAATGGTGGCCAATGCGTTCGCATCCGCGGATGCCGCGAGGACGCCGCCGAGCAGCAACAGCGTCGACAGGCTGAACAGGATGCTGTCGCGGGCCGCCCAGATGCGTGCAGACGGTCCTGGCTGTGACGAAGACGCCCTATTCACGGTGTCAGGCATTCCGGGTCACCTTCCTCAGCCGAGACGCCACCGTCAACGCTGCGGGTGCTGCTCAGGGTTCGCCCAGTGCCAAAGGTCCTCGGCAGCCCTACGCCTTCCAATTCTCACGGGCTTGCAGCGGCCACAGGGGGTAATCGGGGCGATTATCGGATCAACCCCCGCCCGGGCCCGACCATCAGCGCTCCTGGCTCAGCTCCTTCACGCGGCATCTCACCATCAGGCCAGCGACAGAAACAGCTTCTCCATCTGCTCCAGGTTGGCGGTCTGATCCTCGCCGGCGTTCTTGGCCGTCATGCACTGCTGCAGCCCGCTGGCGACGATCTTGAAGCCGGCCCTATCGAGCGCGTGCGACACCGCTGCGAGCTGAGTCACCACATCAGCGCAGTCGCGACCGTCTTCGAGCATCGCGATCACGCCGCGAATCTGGCCTTCGGCCCGGCGTAGGCGGCGTACGACGTCACCGACCGCATCGGCTTCGATCTGCATTGCTCGGCTCCTTCCAGCTACCGGACGCTGACTTCAACATACGCCCGGGGGTATGCATTCCGCGGCGGCACTGTGACACGTCTGACGACCAGGACGCCCTGGTCGCGGCTTGACGGGAAGCGGGTTCACCGGGCTATGGTGGTCGACATCCAGATACCCCTACCGGTATCGGAGAATGTTCGGTCAATACCCCCGGGGGTATATGAAAGGGAGTGATGATGCGCGAAATCGACCAACACTCGTTCGCCGCCGCCCACGCCGAGGGCGCGGCGGTCGTCGACGTCCGCGAGCCCGATGAATACCTCGCGGGGCACGTTCCAGGTGCTCGCCCGATCCCGCTCGGCAAACTGCCTGCGCACCTGGGCGACCTACCTCGGGACGAACCCGTCTACCTGATCTGTGCCTCCGGCAACCGCAGCCTCGCCGCGGCCGGTCTCCTGGCCCGTGCGGGCTTCGACGCCATCTCGGTCACCGGCGGAACCGGAGCGTGGCGGCGAGCAGGCCGGCCCGTCGTCCGCGGTGCCCTGCCCTCCGCCTAGACATCAGAAAGAAGAACACCGTGCCGCACATCGTCCCGATCGACACACCGACCCTGGGCGACCGCAGCTACCTCGTCCACGACGGGCAGGTCGCCTTCGTCATCGACCCGCAACGCGATATCGACCGCGTCCTCGACCTGGCCGAACAGGCCGGCGTCCGAATCACGCATGTGTTCGAGACGCACATCCACAACGACTACGTCACGGGCGGACACGCCCTCGCCCTGGCCACCGGCGCCGCTTACCACGTCAACGCCGCGGATTCCGTGACGTTCGACCGAGTGCCGGTGTCCGACGGCGACCAGGTCACCGTCGGTGACCGCATGACCGTCACCGTCCTGGCGACGCCCGGTCACACCTTCACCCACCTCTCCTACGCGCTGTCCGAGGCGAACCAGCAGATCGCGGTCTTCACCGGCGGCTCGCTGCTCTACGGCTCGGTGGGCCGGCCCGACCTGCTCGGACCAGATCACACTCACGATTTGGTACGCCACCAGTACACGTCCGCACACCGGCTGGCTGCCGAACTGCCCGACACCACAGAGGTGTATCCGACCCACGGCTTCGGCAGCTTCTGCTCAGCCACGCAGTCCGCCGCGAGTGCCTCCACGTTGGCGGCGGAGAAGGCAGTCAACCCGGCGCTGACCCAGAGCGAGCAAGAGTTCGTGGACCAGATCCTGGCTGGGCTGGACGCCTGGCCGGCGTATTACGCGCACATGGCCGCGGCCAACAGCGGCGGACCGTCCGCACCCGAAATGTCGTTGCCGCAACGCGCCGATGCCGATCGACTGCGTGAGCGGATTGCCGACGGCGAATGGGTCGTGGACCTACGCAATCGGGTCGCGTTCGCCGCCGGCCATGTCGCCGGCACCTTGAACTTCGGTCTCGACGGAAGCTTCGCCACGTACCTCGGCTGGCTCATCCCGTGGGGCACGCCCGTGACCCTTCTCGGCGACACTCCTGAACAGGTCGCCCAGGCGCAGCGCGAACTCGTGCGCATCGGCATCGATCGGCCGGCGGCTCAAGCGACCGGAAGCCCGCAGGACTGGAGCGGGGACCGGCCGCTGGCCAGTTACCCGCGAGCCGGATTCGCCGACCTGGCCCAGGTACGCCACCATCGCCC
>JABFYB010000525.1 GCA_013361475.1 Hamadaea sp. | reverse complement strand
GCACAAGGCGCAGGCGCTGGAGTTCCTCGCCTGGTGGACGGGCAAGACGGCGCAGGCCGCGTTCAGCGACGCCTCCGGGTTCCCGCCGGTACGCACCGACGTGACGCCCACCAACCCGATCGTGGCCCCGTTCGCCGCGCAGCTGCCGAACGCGCGGCTCTACCTGCCGGGGCTGCCGACGTCGGCCAAGATCGATACGGATGTCTACGTCCCGCTGATCGGCAAGATCACTCGGAGTGAGCCGGTCGGCCCGGCGGCGCAGTCCGCCGCCGAAGCCATCAACAAGATCACCGGCTGCAAGCCCTGACCCGATCGGGTCCGTCCACCGGCGTTCCGCGGCAAGATCGTCGGCTGCCGACAATCAAGGGCGTCACAGCTCCATGAGCGTCGGCCGCCGACGATCAGGAACGCGCGGATCGCCAAGAACGTCGGCCGCCGACGATCACCGCGATCGAACCCGACCAAGACAGTCCGGAAGGCACGCATGACCACCGCCACCATCCCCTCGGCGAAGGCGAGACGCCGGCCGCGGTTCAATTCGGCGTACCTCTATGTCGCGCCGAGCCTGCTGCTCATCGGAGTGTTCATCGCCGAGCCGATCCTGCGGTCGGGCTGGATGAGCCTGCACGACTGGACCGTCGGCGAGGACACGCACGCCTGGGTCGGCCTCGGCAACTACACCGAGCTGTTCGGCGACGAACGGTTCCGCAACGCCCTCGGCGTCACCGGTCTGTACACGGTGGTCGTCACTGCCGGGCAGGTCCTCGGCGGGCTCGCGCTCGCCTTGTGGCTGCGGCGAACCACCTGGCTCACCGCGCTCCTGCGGTCGGCGTTCTTCTTCCCGACCGTCGCCTCGTTCGCCGTGGTCGGGGTGGTCTGGAAGTTCCTGCTCGATCCGCAGGTCGGCCTGATCAACGGCTGGCTCGACCGAGTGGGCGTCACCGGCCCCAGCTGGCTCGCCGACACCGGGCTCGCCCTGCCCACCGTCATGGCCGTCGGCATCTGGAAAGGCGTCGGCTTCTCCATGATCGTGCTACTGGCGGCGCTGCAAGGCGTACCGGTTCCGCTCATGGAGGCGGCCACCTTGGACGGTGCGAACCGCTGGCAACGACTGCGCGCGGTCACCCTGCCGGAGATCCGGCCCGCGCTGCTGTTCACCACCGTCATCTCGACGGTGACCTCCCTGCAGCTGTTCGACCTGGTCTACGTCATGACCGGCGGCGGGCCGCTGTTCCACACCGAATCGATCGTCACCTACCTGTATCAGCGCGGCTTCGTCGAGTTCCGGCTCGGCTACGCCAGCGCCATCGCCTGGGTGCTGTTCCTGCTCATCCTGGCGGTCTCGCTGATCCAGCTGCGCATCGCGAGGAGCGACGATGACCAGTGAGACGCTCGCGCGGGTCGAGGCGCCCGCCTGGCTGCCGGGCACGCTGCGGTTCCTCAAGCAGATCATCCGGTACGCCTCCTGGGGCGTCCTGATTCTGGCGGCGGCGGCCACCATCCTGCCGTTCGTCTGGATGATCGGGGTCTCCCTGCGTACGCCGGCCGACCTCTACGCCGATCCGGCCCGGCTCTGGCCGGGGGAGTGGAGTGTGGCCGGTTTCCACGCCGTGCTGACTCAGCTGCCGTTCGCCCGGTTGGCGTTCAACACCTTCGTGTTCGCCGGCGGCACGACGATCCTGCTGGTGTTCCTCGACTCCCTCGCCGGGTACGCCCTGGCCCGCTTGAAGTTCCGGGGACGGCAGGCGATTTTCATCGTCATCCTGGCCACCCTGATGGTGCCGTTCCAGGTCACGATCATCCCGGTCTTCCTGACCCTGTTCGACCTGGGCTGGCTCAACACCTTCCAGGGCCTGATCATCCCGCGGGCCACCAGCGCGCTCGGGATCTTCATGCTGCGCCAGTTCTTCCGTACGCTGCCCGCCGAGCTCGACGACGCCGCGCACATCGACGGGGCGAACAGCTTCCAGGTCTATTGGCGCATCGTTCTGCCCCTGGCGAAGCCGGCTTTGGCGTCGCTGTTCGTCATCCAGTTCATGGCCCTGTGGAACGACTTCCTGTGGCCGCTGGTCGTCTCCAGCACCCTCGACATGCGGACACTGCCGTCCGCCTTGACCCTGTTCTCCAGTCAGTCCGGCGTCGACCACGCCGCGTTGATGGCCGGGGCCGCCATCTCCCTCGCCCCGCTCGCCGTCGCGTTCCTCGTCGCCCAGCGCTTCTTCGTCCAGGGCATCGCGACCACGGGACTGAAGTGACCGGACTGAAGTGATGACCACCCGCAATCAGATGGGAAGTACCGCCGTGCTCACCTGCACCGTCACCCTCGATCCCGCCTTCGGCATCGCACCCGTCGACCCGCGCCTGTTCGGCTCGTTCGTCGAGCACATGGGCCGCTGCGTCTACGGCGGCGTGTTCGAACCCGGCCACGCCGAGGCGGACACCGACGGGCTGCGGGCCGACGTCCTCAAGCTCGTCCGCGAACTGGGTATCACGGTCGCGCGCTATCCCGGCGGCAACTTCGTCTCCGGCTATCGCTGGGAGGACGGCGTCGGCCCGGTCGCCGACCGGCCGCGCCGGTTGGACTTGGCGTGGCGGTCGGTCGAGACGAATGCGTTCGGGCTCAACGAGTTCATGACGTGGGCCCAGCGAGCGGCCGTCGAGCCGATGATGGCGGTGAACCTCGGCACCCGGGGCATTCAGGAAGCTTGCGACCTGCTCGAGTACGCCAACCACCCGGGCGGCACCTACTGGTCGGAGCTGCGGCGCAGTCACGGCGTCGCCGACCCCTACGGCATCAAACTCTGGTGCCTGGGCAACGAGATGGACGGCCCGTGGCAGGTGGGCCACAAGAGCGCGGACGCGTACGGGGCGCTGGCCGCCGAGACCGCCAAAGCCATGCGGCAGGTCGATCCCAGC
>JABFYB010000150.1 GCA_013361475.1 Hamadaea sp. | reverse complement strand
CAGCCACCGGCCCCAGCCCGCGTCGGAGAACAGCGCCCAGACGAGGACGGCGCCCCAGCTCAGGATCAGGCCGGGCACGACGGGGACGACGACGCCGACCGTCCCGACCAGGATCGCCAGCGCGCAGACGAAGACGAGGGTGCTCTGCGTGTCGGTCAGGTCCACGCCGTCCAGGTTCGCACGTTCCCGCCACCCCCGCTCGCGGCGACCGTGATCACGCTGCCCACGGCGGCGGGAACTGGCTCACGTACGCGCTGGCCCGGGGACGCGGGTCCTGCCAGTACTGATGCGGCATCCGATGGATGTGCGCCCGGCAGAACTCGGCCAGCTCCACCGAGACTTCGACGCGACGCACCGGGCGGCCCTCGAAGTCGGCGTTGACCTTCAGGAGGTCCGCCTCCGGATGCCAGCCCGAGGAGTCGAACGCCCAGCCGTCCCAGCAGGCGTAGACGTGCAGTGGATGCTCTTCGCCCGCCAGGAACATCGCCGCCAGCTCGATCGATCGCTCCGGGTACGCCTCGCGGCACGCCCACGCGAGGATGTGGCAAGCGCCCGAGGCGAAGAAGGCCCGATCCGTGCGTTCCCATGAGACACGCTGGTCGGATCGTTCGATCGGCGTCCGGCGGAACACTCCGGAGGCCGTCAGCGGCAACTGCATGCCCGACAGGGTCTCACGCGGATGCCGGGGCGGCATCCGCGTGAGGGACCGTCAGCGGTTCGGCCGCTCCGGGATCGCCATGCACGACGGCAGCTTTCGCACCACCGCCGGCACGACGATGGTGGTACGCCCGTCGGGATCGGTGCGGGTGGCGTACCCGAAGGCGAGGGTGTCCTCCGTTGGATACTTCTCCGGGCGAACGGTGATGACGACGTCGCCGTCGGCCACCCGGTAGGCGACCGGGGCTCGCTCCAGATCCTCCGGCGTGGCCGTGGTGAGGAACGGGAACGCCGGGTCCATGTCGAGCGCTTCCGCGCAACGGTCGGCCGCGACCATCCGCATCACCACGGTACGCGCGCCGGCCCGAGCCAGCTCGGCGTTGAGCTTGGCGGTGTCCTTCAAGCGTTCGGCGCGGAACGAGAAGTGCACCGAACCGTCGGGTCGTTTGTCCACCGTGTACGCCGCCGCCGGAGTGGCGACGAAGAATCCGGCGACGGCCGCGGCGACTGCCGCACCGGTCACGGCGGCGATGAGGCGACGGCGGCTGCGCTTCGGGATGGGTTCGACCGGTGCGTCGAGGACCCGTTCGAGCAGGGCCAGCGCCTGTGGGCTACGCGGATCGGGGTCGGTGTGCGTACGGGCGGGATCGGCGGCGCGCAGCCGGTCCAGGGGATCGGTCATGAGGTGGTGCTCCCTCCGGGAACGATGGTCGACCGGGGGCGCCGGGTCGGCGTGGCGTCTCGTTCCTCCGTCGCCAGCAGCCGCTGGGCGAACCGCTTCCGGGCACGGTGCAGCCGCACCTTGAGCGCGGTACGCGTACAACGCAGGACGAGCGCCGCCTCGGCCACGTCCAGCCCCTCCCACTCGACGAGCCGCAGGACTTCCTGGTCGGCCGGAGACAGCTCGGCGAGCACCGCGCGTACGCGGAGTCGCTCGTCGACGAGTCCCGACGGGTCCGCCCCCTTGGCGTCGTGGCCGGTAGCCGCCTTGGCGGCGAGCTTCTCCCGGCGCGTACGCCCCCGCAGTTCATTGGCGATGACGTGCCTCGCCGTCGAGTAGAGCCAGGCTCGGGCGTGATCGGGCGGCAGTTCGGCGAACCGGCGCCAGGCGATCAGGAACGTGTGGGCGACGATGTCGCCTGCCGCGTCGGCGCCTACCCGACGGGTCGCGAAACGCGTCAACTCCGCGTAGTGGGCGTCGAAGAGAGCTTCGAAGCGCCTTCGAGCGGTCGCGTCGTGAAGTTCCATACCTAGGAGATGTCCGCCTGACGGCTGCCGGTTACCGCCGTCGGCGAGCATAACGGCCCGGGGAGACCCCGACGTGTCGGACGAAGTGCCGGTGCAGGTGTGCCTGGTCGAAGAAGCCGGCCTCGATCGCCGCCTCCGCCGGTCGGCGGCCGTCGAGCAGCAGCGTCCGGGCCAGCGCGATCCGCCGCCCCATCAGGTACGCGTGCGGCGGCAGGCCGAACGCGCCGGTGAAACTGCGTACCAGATGGGTCGGATGCGCGAACAGCGCCGCCGACGCCTCCTGGAGCGTCACCCCGGCCGTGACCCGGCTGTCGAGCAGCTCCCGCAGGTCGGCCGCGAGCCTCGGGGGCGCGGGCCCCGCCGGCGCGGGCGCGCCCAGATGGCTGAGCAGCCGCTCGGCGACGAACGCCAGCCGGCTCTCCGCCTCCAGCGTCTCCGGCCCGGACAGGCTGCGGTGCAATTGATCCAGCCGCGCCCGCAGCAGCGGATCGCCGAACTCCGGCCGGCCGACGGCCGCCCCGATCAGCTCGTCGCCCAAGACCGCCCGATCGAGGTAGAGGACCCGTTTGCGGAAACCGCCCTCGGTCGCGGACTGGCCGTCGTGCGGCACGTCCGGCGGCAGCAGCGTCACCGTCGCGCCGACCGCACCGTGCTCGCTGCGGTCCAGGTCGTAACGGATCGCGCCGTCGTCCACGATCAGCAGCGTCCAGGTCTCGTGCGTGTGCATCGGGTACGCGTGCCGCTCGAACCGGGCGTGGAAGACCTCCGCGATCCCCGGCACCGGTGGGCGCCACGCCGACACCGCCTGCATGCCAAGAACGTACAAGACCGACGTCGTGCGGTCCGACAGCCTGGAGACATGAAGTTCGACACGAAGATCGCCGTCCTGCTGCGGGACGACCTCGCCACCTGGCAACGGCTGAACGTCACGGCGTTCCTGGTGAGCGGCGTCGCGGCGCACGAGCCGTCGCTCATCGGCGAGGCGTACGCCGACGCCGACGGAACGCCGTACCTGCCGATGTTCCGGCAACCGGTGCTGGTCTACGCCGGTTCGGCCGCGCTGATGAGTCAAGCCCACCGCCGGGCGCTGGAACGCGGGGTGGCGGTCACGGTCTTCACCGAGGACCTCTTCAAGACCGGCAACGACGTGGACAACCGGGCCGCCGTCGCCGCGGTGCCGCGCGAGGAACTGCGCCTGGTCGGCATCGGCTTGCACGGGCCGCGGTCGGTTGTGGACAAGATCCTCAAGGGGGCGGCCCTCCACCCGTGAGCTGCGGTCGGGTAGGTTTCGCCCATGGCCGAGGTGAATGCGCGAATCGTCGAGATCTACACCGACGGCGCTTGCAGCGGCAACCCCGGCCCCGGCGGCTGGGGAGCGATCCTGCGCTGGGGCGACCACGAGAAGGAGATCTGGGGCGGCGACGGCGGACAGACCACCAACAACCGGATGGAGCTGATGGCGGCCATCCAGGCGCTGGAACTGCTGTCCCGGCCGGTGACCGTACGCCTCCACACCGACAGCTCCTACCTGCGCAACGGCATCCTGTCCTGGCTGCCGAACTGGAAACGCAACGGGTGGCAGACCTCGGACAAGAAGCCCGTGAAGAACGCCGACCTGTGGCAGCGCCTCGACTCGGCGGTCAAGGCGCACCAGATCGAATGGGTCTGGGTGAAGGGCCACGCCGGCGACCCGGGCAACGAGCGGGCGGACGCGCTCGCCAACCGAGGCATGGCGGAGTCCCGCGCCGTCCTCTGACGCAGCGCCCTCCCGCCGCCCTCGCCGCCCCCACCGCCTGCTGCATGATCAGGGTCATTTCCCTGTCGCCATGACAACGTGGAAATGACCATGATCTTGGCGGAAGTCGCGGACGCAGCTACATCTTCTGCTAGCGCCAGTGGGTGGGGTGGTGGAGGGCGGCGGGGAGTCGCGTACGGGCGTCGCCGCGGGCGGCGTCGAGCTGGGCCTGGGTGAGGTAGAGCGCTCCGGTCAGGTCGGCTCCGCGCAGGTCGGCTCCGCGGAAGTCGGCCCCGATGACGTCGGCCTCGCGGAGGTCGGCTTGCCGGAGGTCGGCCCCGACCAGCGTCGCCCCGCGCAGCGACGCCCGGCGGAGGGAAGCACCTCGGAATGAGGCGCCGAACAGGGCGGCGCCTCGGTGGTCCGGCCCGGCCGGGCGGCGTACGAGTGAGCTGGCCTCGAGCAGCAGGGGATTGGCCTCGGCCCGCAACGCGGCCGGGTCCACGCCGGCGACGTCACCCGAAGCGATCGCGTCGATCTTGTCGGACATCGCCGTGAGCTGGGCGTACAGCGGTGCGGCGGCGGGCATGCTCTGGGCTTCGGCGAGGAAGTAGAGCAATTCGTGCAGGTCCCGCATGATCGGGAAGGCGGCGAGCATCCCGGGTTCGTCCCGCCAGCTCCGGCCGCCGAAGGCCGCGGTGATGCGCTGACCGGCGCCGAAGCAGTCGAACACCGTACAGCCGGGGAAGCCGGACTCCCGCAGCCGCGAATGGATGCCACAGCGGGAGTCGGCGCGCAGGTTCGGGCAGGGTTTGCCGGCCGGCTTGGTGATCGCGAAGTCCGCCGACTTGGCGAAGGCGGGTGCGACGCAGCAGAGCCCGACGCACGAGGCGCAGTCGGCGTGCAGACGCTCCCGGAAACTCATTCCGACCAGCGTAGCGGGCCGGAGATCATGGGCGGGCTAGGGTGGGGGCGTGACTGCGCTCGACGGCCCCTGGACCCTGCATGGAGACGCGCTCGACGGGCCGGTTCCGGCGACCGTGCCGGGGTGCGTACACACGGATCTGCTCGCGGCGGGCCGCATCGACGATCCGTTCGTCGGGGAGAACGAGGCGAAGACCGCCTGGATCGGGCGCAGCGAGTGGGCGTACCAGCTGGACTTCGACTGGAGCGAGGCCGGTGACCAGCGCGCGGACCTGGTGTGCGCGGGCCTGGACACGGTCGCGACGGTGATCCTGAACGGCGTCACGCTGGGTGACACCCGGAACATGCACCGGTCCTACCGGTTCGACGCTCGTGCGGCGCTGCGCGACGGGCGCAACCGCCTGGAGGTGCGCTTCGGCGACGTCTACCGGTACACCGACGAGCTGCGCGAACAGCTCGGCGATCGGCCCAACTCGTATCCGGAGCCGTTCAACTTCGTCCGCAAGATGGCCTGCAACTTCGGCTGGGACTGGGGTCCGACGCTGGTCACCGCCGGGATCTGGCGGCCGATCGAGTTGCAGACCTGGTCGGTCGCGCGGCTGGCCGAGGTCCGCCCGCTGGTCACGCTGCGTGACGGCGTCGGCGTCGTCGAGGTCCATGTCCGCGCCGACCGGGCGGCCGACGCGCCGCTCACGGTGACCGCCGCGGTGGGCGGGCACCGCGCCGAGGTCCAGCTGATCGATTCCGCTCAGGGAGTGGTACGCCTAGAGGTGCCGGACCCGGCCCGGTGGTGGCCCCGCGGCTACGGCGAGCCGACGCTGCACGACCTCACGGTCACGCTCGCCGCCGACGGCCGGGAGCTGGACGTGTGGCGGCGGCGGATCGGTTTCCGGGACATCCGCCTCGACACCACGCCGGACGCCTCGGGCAGTGCGTTCACGCTGGTCGTGAACGATGTGCCGGTCTTCGTGCGGGGCGTCAACTGGATCCCGGAGGACGCGTTCGTCACCCGCCTCGACCGTTCCCGGTACGCCGATCGCCTGGCCGACGCGTGCGCGGCGAACGTCAACCTCATCCGGGTGTGGGGTGGCGGGATCTACGAGTCCGAGGACTTCTACGACTTGTGCGACGAGCTCGGGTTGCTCGTCGAGCAGGATTTCCTGTTCGCGTGCGCGGCGTACCCGGAGGAGGAGCCGCTGCGGAGCGAGGTCGAGGCCGAAGCCCGGGAGCAGGTCGCCCGGCTGACGCCGCATCCCAGTCTGGTGATGTGGGTCGGCAACAACGAGAACGTCTGGGGCTGGCGGGACTGGGGCTGGCAGGCCGACCTCGGTGATCGGACCTGGGGGAGCGGCTACTACTTCGAGCTGCTGCCGTCGATCGTCGCCGACCTCGACCCGACTCGCCCCTACTGGCCGGCCAGCCCGTACTCGGGTGGCCCGTTCACCGGCGCCACCGATCGGCATCCCAACGATCCGGCATACGGGTCGACGCACATCTGGGACGTGTGGAACACCCACGACTACACGCACTACCGTTCCTACAAACCCCGGTTCGTGGCCGAGTTCGGCTTCCAGGCGCCGGCGGCATACTCCACTTTGGAGCGTGCGGCGGCGCTGAGCGGGCCGGCGCTGGCGGCGCATCAGAAGGCCGGCGGCGGGGACGGCAAACTCCAGCGTGCGTTGGACGAGCACTTCGGCGAGGTGCACGGCTTCGACGACTGGCACTACCTGACCCAGGTGAACCAGGCGCGGGCGATCCAGCTCGGGGTGGAGTGGTTCCGCTCGCTGCGGCCCTACTGCATGGGCACGATCGTCTGGCAGCTCAACGACTGCTGGCCGGTCGTCTCGTGGTCGGCCGTCGACGGCGACGGGCGCCGCAAACCGCTCTGGTACGCGCTCCGGCGGTCCTACGCCGATCGGCTGCTGACCTTCCAGCCCGGCGTCCTGGCCGCCGTCAACGAGTCGCCGGTCGAGTGGGCGCTCCGGCTGCCCGTACGCCGCATGTCGTTCGCGGGGGAGCAGCTGGGCTCCTTCGACGTGGACGTCGTGGTGCCCGCACACGGCTCAGTGACGATCCCGCTCCCCGGCTCGCTGGGCGAACCGGGGCCGGACGAGTGCCTCGTCGCGGGGACCGCGTGGTGGTTCTCCGGGCGCGACAAAGAGCTGGCCTACCCGCCGGCCGCGTACGAGGCGACCGCGTCGCGGGTGGAGGACGACGTGCTCGTGACGGTCATCGCCGAGACGTTCCTGCGCGACCTGTGCCTGTTCGCCGACCGGGTCGACCCGGCCGCCACCGTGGACGAACAGCTCGTCACGCTGCTGCCCGGCGACAGCTTCACCTTCCGGGTCAGCGGACTGCCGCTGGACGCCCCGCTGGCGGCCCTGACCGCCGCGCCGGTGCTGCGCTGCGTCAACGACCGGCTCGGCTGACGTCAGGCGGCCGCCTCCCACCAACCGTCCACCGGCGGCGGCAGGTCGACGTCGACCCGTTCGCCCGGCCGGGGGACGGCGAGGCGTACGCCCCGGGCCTTGGCCTCCCGCCAGACCCGGTCGACCGGTTCGGACCAGTCGTGGAAGGCGAGGTTGAAGGTCGCCCAGTGCACCGGGATCATCAGGTCGCCCCGGACGTCGAGATGGGCGGCCACGCCCTCCTCCGGGAACATGTGGATGTGCGGCCAGGCGTCGCCGTACGCCCCGATCTGGATCAGCGTCGCGTCGAACGGGCCGTGCCGCTCGCCGATCTCGGCGTACCCGTCGAAGTAGCCGGAGTCGCCGGTGTAGAACACCTTGCGAGCACCCGCCTCGACGACCCACGAGGCCCACAGGGTGCGGTCCCGCTGGAGCCCGCGGCCGGAGAAGTGCCGCGCGGCGGTGCACACCAGACGCACCCGGTCGAGCGTCACCTCCTCGTTCCAGTCCAGCTCGATGATCCGGTCGGCCGGGACGCGCCAGGCCTCCAGGTGCGCGCCGACGCCGAGCGGGACCACGAACGGCGCGTCCTGCGACCGGGTCAGCTCCTGCACGGTGGCCATGTCGAGATGGTCGTAGTGGTCGTGCGAGATGAGGATCGCGTCCAGCTCCGGCAGCATGTCGACCGCGATCGGCGTCCGGTGCAAGCGCTTGGGGCCGATCTCCTGCGAGGGCGAGCAGCGGTCGCTCCAGATGGGATCGATCAGCACCCGGGCGCCCTCGATCTCCACCAGCGTCGAGGCGTGCCCGTACCAGGTGATGTGCAGCCCAGCGGCGTCCGTCGACGGAGCGGCGTCCACGATGGGGATGTCCCGCTTCGGGCGGCGTACCTGGCCGCCGAAGAAGGCGTCGTGCGCCATCTTCGCCGTGCTCGACGGCATCGTCAGAGTCGGGATCGTGTTCTGGAACCGGCCGTCCCGCCACTGCGGCGACCGGCGTACGCGGTCCTGCCGCTCGCCGGAGATCCGGCCGCCCATCGCCCGTGGGACCTCCCGGCCGAACCAGGCCACCGCCGCTCCACCGGCCAGGGCGGCCAGTCCGACCAGGCCCCAGCCCTTGCGCGCACCACTCATGGCTCGACCCTACCCAGGCTGGGCCAAGCGCATTCGTGGAAGTCCGGGACTCGGCGCTCGCCGAACGCCGTGACGCCTTCGGCGTACTCGGGACTGTGGTAGGAGGCCGTGTAGAGGTCCCGGGTCCACGAGTCGTCCGTCTCCTGCCCGGCCAGCACCCGGTCGATCAGCGCCTTGGCCCCGGCGACCGAGATCGGCGCCCGGCCCGCCAGCATCCGGGCCAGCGCGTACGCCCGCCGCTCCACCGCGTGCGGGGCGCACACCTCGTCGGCCAGTCCCATCCGGAGCGCCCGCTGGGCGTCCACGACCTCGCCGGTCATCAGCAGGAAGCGCGCGGCCGCGTGGCCGACAGTGTGGACCAGCCGGGCGGTCGAGGTCAGGGGATAGACGATGCCCAGCTTCGCCGGGGTGATCCCGAACGACGCCCCGTCGGCGGCGATCCGGAGGTCGCAGGCGAGCGCGAGCTGGCAGCCGCCCCCGACGCACCAGCCCTCGATCAGCGCCACGACCGGTTTGGACAGCCCCGACACCGCTGCCTCAGCCCGCTGCACGACCTCGGTGTACGCCGCCGCGTCGGCCGGCTCCCGGCGTACGGTGGCGAACTCGTCGATGTCCGCGCCGGTGGAGAACGGGCCGCCCGACGGACCCCGGATCACCAGTACGCGTACCTCCGGGTCTGCTTCGACGGCGGCGACCGCCTCGGGCAACGCGGCCCACATCTGGCGGGTGAAGGCGTTGAGCCGGTCCGGCCGGTCGACGACCAGGGTCGCTACCGGCCCTTCGGCGCTCAGGCGCAGCTGCGGCGGGAGCGCGGGAATCCTCATGGGATCACGCTAGCGGACCAGGGTTGACCCGGCGCCGATCTTGGTGGCATGCTGAGTCCCGATCGGCGTACGGGCCGGTCCCGATTTCTCCAAGGGAATGAAGTCCATGATCTCGGCGAGCCACAGCGGCCGCCGCGCGCACCTCGCCTGATCGTTCAGGCGCGCGCCTTCATCTGCGGCGGTCCAACGCTCTTCTTCGCGCTTGTGTGCGCGACTTTTCCGCAGAGTCTTTCTCATCAGATGAGGTCTTGAAGTTGATCATGGACATGAACGTCCAGCGTTCCGTCGTCGCCCAGCTCTCCGCCCGTCCGCAGGTCGTCGAGGCGGGACCGTTCGTCCTCGGCTGGGATCCCACCAGCCCGAGCAAGTACATCAGCTACGCCACGCCCCGTCCGGGAGCGGCGATCACCTCGGCCGACGTCACCGCCCTGGTGGCGGCGTTCCGGGAGATCGACCGCATCCCGCGCCTGGAGTATGTGGTCAGCGCCGCCCCGGACCTGGAGCGGCAGCTCCTCGCGGCCGGGTTCACCGTGGAGGCCCGGCACGAGTACCTGGTCTGCACGCCGGACACGTTCGCCGACGTGCCCACCCCGGACGGCGTCGAGGTCGCCGAACCGGTCAGCGACGCCGACTTCTGGGGCATGATCTCGGCCCAGGGCGCCGCCTTCGGGGACGCCTTCGAGGTCGGGCCGGCTGACGTGGACCGCTCTCGGCGTACCGTCGCCCGAGGCGGCGTGGTGCGGATGGCCCGCAGCCGCCCCGACGACCTGGTGGTCGGCGGCGGCCAGGCGTCACCGCCGAGCGAGGGCGTCGCCGAGGTGGCGGGCATCGCGGTCACCGAGCCGTTCCGGCGGCGCGGCATCGCCGGTGCGATCACCGCGGCGATCACGCGTGAGGTCTTCGCGCGCGGCGTCGAGGGCGCGTGGCTGGAGGCGTCGGGCGACGAGTCCTGGCGGGTCTACGAGCGCGTGGGCTACGTGCCGACCGGCAAGCGCCTCTACATCGCCCTGGACTGACCAGCATGATCATTGCGTCACCCACGTTGTTTCGCGCGGCGAAATGCCCGTTCAAACGGCATGGGTGACGCAATGATCATGTACGGAGCAGTTCGAAGGCGGTCGCCCGCCGTCCGCCGAAGGACGGCGCGACCTGGTCGGCGAGGAACTCCAGGAAGCCGCGGGCCGAGGCCATCGGGTGGTCGCCCAGCCCCTCCAGGTACGCCCGATGCGCCTCCAGCGAGGCGACGGCCCGATCGAGCGTGCCCGTGATGTCGACCGCGTGGGTCGGCTGAGGCGACCCGCCGACGGCGACATAGCGGACGCCGTTCCACGGCTGGAGACCGGCCTCGGTCAGCTCGGGGAAGATCCAGCGGTTCCCGGCGTCGGCGACCGCGTCCAGCACGGCCCGGCCGACGTGGCGGTGGTCCGGGGTGTTCCAGCCGCCGCCCGGCCAGCTGTCGTGGTAGTTGCCGGTGATGACCAGCTCCGGCTGGTGGCGGCGGATCGCCGCAGCCAGGTCCCGGCGCAGCGGTACGCCGTACTCGATGACGCCGTCGCGATGGTCGAGGAACTCGACGATCTCCACGCCGACCAGGTCGGCGCCGGCCCGTTCCTCGGCCTCCCGCAGGGGAGCGCACTCGGCGGGCGTGATCCCGTCGATCCCCGCCTCGCCCCGCGTCACCATCAGATAGCGGACGTCCTTTCCCACGGCGGTCCACCGGGCGACAGCTCCGGCCGCGCCGTACTCCAGATCGTCGGGGTGCGCCGCGATGGCGAGCGCGCGCGTCCAGTCCTCGGGCATCGGGTCCAGTTGCTCCACAGCGTGAGCCTAACGTGACGTCCACCACCGCCGAGCGAGGCGAGCTGGACCGGCCAGGCATCCTGGAAGGCGTGACCTTGGCCGC
The DNA here is from genome assembly GCA_013361475.1 of Hamadaea sp. Lineage (GTDB taxonomy): Bacteria > Actinomycetota > Actinomycetes > Mycobacteriales > Micromonosporaceae > Hamadaea. The sequence goes on along the minus strand of JABFYB010000150.1, from coordinate 30,175 downwards.
GGTGCTCTTCGACATGGACGGAACGCTCATCGAGTCGGAGCAGCTCTGGGCGATCTCCCTGCGGCAGCTCGCCGGGGAGTACGGCGGGGTGCTGTCCGACGCCGCCCGGCTGAGCATGGTCGGCACCGACATGCCCACGTCGATGGGGATCTTCCACGCCGACCTGGGTCAGGAGCACCGGGATTACGCGCTCAGCGCCGAACGCCTCGTGCAGCTGACCGGCGAGTTGTTCGCCCAGGGACTGCCCTGGCGGCCCGGCGCGCGGGAACTGCTCGCCGAGGTACGCGCGGCGGGCGTACCGGTGGCCCTGGTGACCTCGACCGAGCGGCGGCTGGTCAAGATCGCGCTGGACACGCTCGGCCCGTTCGACGTGGTCGTCTGCGGCGACGAGGTCGGCCGGGCCAAGCCGCATCCCGAGCCCTATCTGACGGCGGCCCGGCTGCTCGGCGTACCGATCGAGCGGTGCGTCGCGATCGAGGACTCCGTGACCGGCGTACGCAGTGCGATCGCGGCCGGCGCCCGGGTGATCGGCGTACCGTGCGAGGTGGAGCTGCCCGGCGATCTCGGGGCGCACCTGCTGCCGACGCTGTCGGGGGTCGATTTGGCGTACCTGCGGGGCTTCTAGACGGGCTGCCGTTCGCTCAGTTCCGCGCGCAGCTCCCGCAGTTCGGCCCGCAGTGCGCGTACTTCGGCCAGCACCGCCCGGTCCTGGGCCGGGATCGGCGTCGGCCCCTCAGCCGATCCGTCAGTCGATTCGGCAGCCGATTCCGCGGCCGACTGCTCGGCCCGGTGCTCGGCCTCCATGGCGCTGACCGCGACCGCGATGAACAGGTTGAGCACGGTGAACGCGGAGACCACCAGGAAGCCGACGAAGAAGATCCAGGCGAGCGGCTGCTTGGCCATGACCTCGCGGGCCACTTCGGACCAGCTGTCGCCGGTCATGATCTGGAACAGCGTGAAGATCGACTGCCCGAGCGAGCCGAACCACTCCGGCGCGGTGTGCGCGAACAGCTTAGTGGCCATCACGCCCGCGACGTAGAGCACGAGGACCAGCAACCCGGCGATGGAGACCATGCCCGGCATCGCGGTCAGCAGCGCGGACACGACCCGGCGCATGCTCGGCACCACCGAGACCAGGCGGAGCACCCGCAGGATCCGCATCGCCCGCAGCACCGTGAACGCCGACGACGCCGGGGCCAAGGCGACCGAGACGATCGCGAGGTCGAACACGTTCCACGGATCGCGGAAGAACCGCAGCCCGTGCACGAACAGGCGCAGCAGCAGCTCGACGACGAAGATCGTCAACGCGGTGACGTCGATGACGTGGAGCGCCGAGCCGTACCGCTCGTGCAGAACAGGCGAGGTCTCCAGGCCGAGGGTCGCCGCGTTCCCGAGGATGACGGCGGTGATGAAGTACTGGAAGGCCCGGGACTCGACCAGCTGACGTGATCTCTCCCGCAAACTCACCCGCGGAAAATATCAAACCGGTCCCCGGTGATCCGTGATCAACACGTCACCGGGGACCGGACCCTCCCGTGCAGAGGGGTCTACTGGGGACTCACTCGTAGGCGATCGCCTTGAGCACGTCCGTGCGGGCCGCCTTGATCGAGGGCAGGACCGCGGCGAACACGCCGACCAGCGCCCCGGCCACGAGGTACGCGGTCAGCTGCGACCACGGCACCGCGAAGTCGGTGATGCCCTCGCCCTTGAGCGACCGGACGACCGCCGCGCCCATCCCGACGCCGGTGGCGAGGCCGAGCAGCGTCCCGAAGAGCGTGATGACGACGGCCTCCACCGTGATCATCCGCATGGTGGCCGCCCGGCCGAGCCCGATCGCCCGGAGCAGGCCCAGTTCACGCGTACGCTCCAGGACCGACAGCCACAGGGTGATGATGACGCCGAGGACCGCGATCAGGATGGCCAGCGCCAGCAGGATCGTGACCATCGTCAGCAGCGTCCCGATCTGGCCCGACGCCTGGTCCAGGTACTCGCCCTTGGTCATCACGCTGACCTCGGGGTTGTCGGCGAGGAGCCGGCTGATCTGGTCGCGGACCGCCGATTCGGAGGCGCCGTCGGCCAGCGTGATCGTGCCGACGGACGGATCGGGGCTCACGAGATGCTCCAGCGCGGCCGAGCCCAGCAGATACCCGCCGTAGAAGTCGTTCTCGGCGTAGATGGCGGCGATGTGGAACTCCACCGGGTCGCCCTTGGGCAGCACCACCCGGACGGCGTCGCCGACGCGTACGCCCTCCTCGACCGCCGTGTCGGCGTCCACAATGGCGTCGGCCGGGCCGAGGGCGCTGAGGGTGCCCGCGTTCGAGCCGGACGGCTTCAGGCTGAACTGGGCGGCCATCGCCGGCAGGTCGTCCACGACCGACACACCGTGGCCGTGCTTGCCGACCAGCGCCCGCGCGTAGACCTCGCTCGAGGCGGACGCGACGCCGGGGATCTTCCGAATGGCGTCCATGGTGGAGTGGGCGAACGTCGGCATCACGTCCGTGCTGTTCTGGCCGGTGACCAGCAGATCGGCGTGGACCTCCCGAGCGGCCGCGCCCCGCAGGCTCTGGTCGCCCGAGGTGAGCACCGTGCTCGCCGCGGTGATCAGCGCGATGCCGATCATGAGCGCCGCCGCGGTGATCGCCGTACGCCGTGGGTTGCGGCCGGAGTTGAGCCGGCCCAGCTTGCCCGCGACCGACCAGGAGAAGATTCGGCCGAGCGCGGCCACCACGGGCTTGCCCACCAGCGGGCTGAGCAGCGCCACCCCGATGAAGGCGAACATCACGCCGCCGAGCATCGGCCACAGGTGACCGTCGCCGGTCAGGCCGTACGCCATGAGCGCCACGCCGGCCGCGGTCACCAGCCCGCCACTCACCGACAGCTTCGTCAGCGGCCGGTCCGGCGTCGCGACCTCCTGCAGCGCCGCGATCGGCGGCACCCGGCTGGCCCGCAGCGCCGGCAGCAGCGCCGCCAGGACGGTGATCACGAGGCCGACCGAGAACGCCGCGATCACGGCCGAGGCCGGGAGCGCGATCGGGGCGAGGATCAGCCCGGAGACGTTGGCCGCGACCATCGCCAGCACCCAGCCCACGCCGAGGCCGGCGGCCAGGCCCAGCAGCGAGCCGGTCAGGCCGACGACGATCGCCTCGGCCAGCACCGAGCCGATCATCTGGCGGCGGCTGGCGCCGAGCGCCCGGGTCAGCGCCAGCTCCTTGGTCCGCTGGGCGACCGTGATCGAGAAGATGTTGAGGATCAGGAAGGTCCCGACGAACAGGGCGACCGCCCCGAACCCGAGCAGCACCTTGTTCAGCCCGTCCAGCACCGACTTGAACTGGTCGGCGATGGTCTTGGCCAGCTCGGCGCCTGTCTTGACCTCGTACGCCCCGCCGGTCCGGGCGGCGATCGCGTCGCGTACCGCCTCGGGGCTCTGGCCGGGCGCGGCGTCCACGTCGAACGAGGTGTACGCCCCGGCCTGGCCCAGCATCAGCTCCTGGGCGACCTTGTCGGTGAACCGGACCTCCAGTACGCCACCGCGCCCGTCGAGGCCGCCGGCGTACCCGAAGGTGCCGGCCAGCTCGAAGGTGCGCTTGCCGCCCGGCGTCAGCACCGTCACCTGGTCGCCGACCTTCAGACCGGCCTTCTTGGCCTGCTCGACGTTGAGCACGACCTGGTTGTCGTTCTGCGGAGCGTGCCCGTCGCGGATCTCCGCGCCGCCGACGCCGTCGAGCCAGTTCCCGCCGAGGCGGGGCGGGCCGACCGTCGTGACGACCTTGCCGTCGCTGCCGACCACGCGAGCACCCTCGCCGTCGGCGATGGCGTGCACGGCGGCGACCCCGGGGATCGCCTCGATCGCCTTCTTGTCGTCGGCCGTCAGGACACCGGGGACGGGCGAGTCGCCACCGGCGATCTGGCCGTCCACCTTCGGCTTCGGCTGGACGACCACGTCGGTGTGCGCGTACGCCGAGTCGAACATGCTCTCGAAGGAGCGCCCGAGCGTGTCGGTGAGCACGAAGGACCCGGCGACGAACATGACGCCGAGGATGACCGCCATGGCGGACAGGGCGAGCCGCAGCTTGCGGGCCAGCAGGCTCTTCAGGGTGGCGCGCAGCATCAGGACTCCGCCCCGGCGGTCTCGGCCACGAGCCGGTCCAGCGACTGCATCGCGTCCAGCACCTTCTGCGGCGTCGGCTCGGTCAGCTCGCTGACGATGCGCCCGTCGGCGAGGAACACGACCCGGTCCGCATAGGACGCGGCGGTCGGGTCGTGCGTCACCATCACGATCGTCTGCCCGTGGTCGCGTACCGACGCCCGGAGGAAGGACAGCACCTCGGCGCCGGAGCGCGAGTCGAGGTTGCCCGTCGGCTCGTCCGCGAAGACCACCTCGGGCCGCGACACGAGCGCGCGGGCGCAGGCGACGCGTTGCTGCTGGCCGCCGGAGAGCTGGCTCGGCCGGTGGCCGAGCCGGTCCCGCAGCCCGACCGTGTCGATCACCGTGTCGAACCACTCGCGGTCGGGCTTGCGCCCGGCGATCGCCAGCGGCAGCAGGATGTTCTCCTCGGCGGTCAGCGTGGGCAGCAGGTTGAACTGCTGGAAGATGAAGCCGACCTGCTCGCGGCGCAGCTTGGTGAGCCCGGCGTCGCCGAGGCCGGTCAGCTTCGTGTCGCCGACGTGGACCTCGCCCCGGGTGACCGCGTCCAGCCCGGCGAGGCAGTGCATCAGCGTCGACTTGCCGGAGCCGGACGGCCCCATGATCGCGGTGAAGCGGCCGGCGGCCACCTCCATGCTGACCCCCCGCAACGCCACGACCTGAGCCTCGCCGGAGCCGTAGACCTTCCAGACGTCCACCGCCCGCGCGGCGACGGCCACGCGGACGGGCGGGTGTGCGGTGATTGTCATTGGAGTTCCCCCTGCACGGATTCGATGTGGTCCGGCCGGGCAAGGCGGTGCCCGGCCGGCGACTCTCATCGTTCCGGCCGGGCACGCGGGAAACGTCAGACCACGGGTGGAAAGGGACCCCAGATCCGCGCCAGGGGCCGTCCCCGAGACGATCTCGGGGAAGCCCCTGAGTCACGCCTGGCCGGGCGCCCCGTTCCCGGCAGCGCCAAGAACTCACTCGTACGCGATGGCCTGCAGCACGTTGAGGCGGCCGGCCCGGATCGCCGGCAGGACGGCCGCCAGAATGCCGGCCACGATCGCGAGGATCAGCGTCGCGATCAGGTAGCCCCACGGGATCGTGAGCTTCAGGTAGTCCCCGCCGAAGATCTGCACCGCGGCGACGCCGAGGCCCACGCCGACGACCATGCCGAGCAGCGCGCCGAACACGGAGATCAGGATCGACTCGACGGTGATCATCCGCGCGGTGGAGCCGCGGCTCAGCCCGATCGCGCGGATCATGCCGATCTCCCGGGTCCGCTCGTAGATCGACAGCAGCAGGGTGTTCACCACGCCGAGCAGGGCCACGACGATCGCGAGGCCGAGCATGATGTTGAGGATGACCAGGACGATGTCGAGGACGCTGGTGACCGTGCTGAGCAGCTGGCTCTGGTCGACGACCGTGACTTCCTTGTTGTCGGCGAACAGCGACTCCAGCTGCGTACGCACCGGTTCGACCTGATCGTCCGAGGCGACCTGCACATAGGCCGCCTGGGCGTTCGGCGAGGTGAACCCGGCCGCGTCGGCCTCGTTGAGCAGCGGGCCGGACCAGGCGCTGGAGGGTTCCAGGGTGGCCACGACCTTTTCCTGTTTCGGCCCGCCCCGGGCGGTGACGATGTCGACCGTCGACCCGGCCGTCGCGGCGAGCCGCTTCGCGGTCGCGTCGTCGAGGATGATCTCCCCGGCCGCCAGGGGCCGGATGTCGCCGGAGGCCGCCTTCAGCGTGAAGATCTCTGCCGCCGCCACCGGATCGCCGGAGAGCACCTGGGCGGTCTGCCCGCCGACGCGCGCGCCGTCGGTCCGGAACGCGACCGCCTGAGAGACCCCCGGGATCTCCCTGATCTGCTTCTGCATCGCCGGGTCGAATCCGGCGGTCGCCCCGGCCGCGAAGTCGACCTGCACGATCAGCTGCGCCTTGACGTCGTTGGTGAAGACGTCGGTGAGCCCGGCCTTGGCCGACGACGCGAAGACGCCGCCCGCGGTCGCCAGGGTCACGCCAATCATCAGCGCCGCCGCGGTCAACGCCGTACGCCGAGGGTTGCGCCCGGTGTTGCGGGTGCCGAGCCGGGCCGGGACCGACGTGCCGAACACCGCGCCGAGTGCCCGGGTCACCGGCCGGCTGAGCACGGGAGCCAGCATGACGACGCCGATGAACACCAGCAGCGCCCCACCGCCGAGGATCAGCCAGAGCGGGTCCTTCCACACCTTGGTCAGCCGCAGCACGAGGAAGGCGACGCCGACGAGCAGCACGATCAGCCCGGCGATGGTGAGCTTTCGCAGCGGCTTGTCCGGCACCGCGGCGTCCCGCATCGCCGCGATCGGCGGTACGCGCGACGCCCGCAACGCCGGCACCAGTGCCGAGACCACTGTGACGAGGACGCCCACGAGCAGCGTCACGATGACGACGTAGGGCTTCACCACGATGCCGCTCACGGGAAGGTTGGTGTTGGACGCCGCCTCCAGGCCCTTCTTGCCCAGCCAGCCGACGCCGCAGCCGACGATCAGCCCGACGAGCGCCGCGACCAGGCCCAGCAGCGCGGACTCGGTCAGCACCGAGCGGAGGACCTGCTGCTTCGAGGCGCCGAACGAACGATAGAGCGCCAGTTCACGCGTACGCTGCGCGACCAGGATCGAGAAGGTGTTGAAGATCAGGAAGATGGCGACGATCAAGGCGATCAGCGCGAAGACGGTGAGCCCGGTCTTGAGGACCGTGATGAAGGGCTGGATGCCGTCGTCGGCCGCGTCCGTCGCCTCCTTGTTGGTGCGTACGTCGTAGCCCGGGCCGACCACCGCAGCGATCCGGTCGCGCAGCTCGGCGTCGCCGACCCCGCTCGCGGCCTTGACGTCGACGCTGGTGTACTCGCCGGGCTTGCCCAGCATGAGCTCCTGGGCGACCGGCATGGTGAAGGCGACCGTCATCTCCCCGGCCAGCGAGTCGCGGCCGCCCTCGTAGCCGAAGATCCCGGCGACGGTGAAGGTCTTCTCCGGCTGCAACGTGATGACCTGGACCTGGTCGCCGACCTTCTTGCCGGCCTGCTCGGCGAGGTTCGCCGACAGCGCGACCTGGTTCGGCTGGGTCGGCCCGGTCCCGTCGCGCAGTTCCAGGAGACCGTCCTCGCCGGTCCAGCCCACGCCCAGGCGCGGCGGCCCGGAGGTCGGGATCACCTTGCCGTTGCCGCCGATCACCCGGGCGCCGTCCGAGGCGACCTGCGGCGTCGCCTTCGCTACCCCGTCGACCTGGCCGACGGCGTCCGCGACGCGCTGCGGCACCGTCGCGGTGACCACTCCGGACTGCTGGTCGCCGACCTCCGACTTGCCGGTGACCTGGACGTCGAGGTCGGAGTTGATGGTCGAGAACAGCCCGGTGAAGCCTTGGGCGATGGTGTCCCCGGCGATGAACGCGCCGGACATGAACATCGTGCCGAGGATGATGGCCAGCGCCGACAGCAGCAGCCGCAGTTTGTGCGCGAGCAGGCCGCGCAGCATCGCCTTAAACATCGGCGCCACCGGTCGCGGCGTCCAGGTCGGCCCGCCCCGCCGAGTCGGTCTCCGGCCGGGTCGCCAGGAGTTCGGCCGGGTCGAGGCTCTTCATCTTGTCCAGCACGCTGCCCTCGGTCGGCTTGTCCAGCTCGTCCACGATGGAGCCGTCGGCGAGGAAGATCACGCGGTCGGCGTACGAGGCGGCCCGGGGATCGTGGGTGACCATCACGATGGTCTGCCCGAAGTCGTGCACCGAGCTGCGCAGGAAGTGCAGGACCTCGCCGCTGGACCGGGAGTCGAGGTTGCCGGTGGGCTCGTCGGCGAAGATCACCTCAGGCCGGGCGACGAGCGCGCGGGCGCACGCCACCCGCTGCTGCTGGCCGCCGGACAGCTCGGTGGGCCGGTGACTCAGCCGGTCACCCAGGCCGACCGTCTTGATCACCAGGTCGTACCACTGCGGGTCGGGTTTGCGCCCGGAGATCGCCATGGGCAGCAGGATGTTCTCCTCGGCGGTCAGCGTCGGGAGCAGGTTGAACTGCTGGAAGATGAACCCGACCTTCTCTCGCCGCAGCTTGGTCAGCCCGGCGTCGCCCAGTCCGGTCACCTGGGTGTCGCCGATGAACACCTGCCCGGCGTCGACCGTGTCCAGGCCGGCCAGGCAGTGCATCAAGGTCGACTTGCCCGAGCCGGACGGCCCCATGATCGCGGTGAACCGTCCCCGGTCGAACGCTGTGGTCACGCCGCGGAGCGCGTGCACCTGCGCTTCGCCGTGCCCGTACACCTTCCAGATGCCCTCGGCGCGTGCGGCGGCCGGCTGAGTGGGTTCGCTGCTCATAGGCCAGATATTGCCGCAGGAGCCCGGCGAAACGGGCAAACTCCGCTAAATTGCCCGCGCTTCTCGCGGCTCGCGGGCCGGTCGAGCTACTCGCCCGGTTTCACCAAGCCCGACTCGTACGCGTAGACGACCGCCTGGACACGGTCACGCAACTTGAGCTTGGTGAGCACATGCCCCACATGCGTCTTCACAGTCGTCTCGCTGACGGTGAGAACCCGGGCGATCTCGGCGTTCGACAAGCCCCGGGCGACCTGGGTCAGCACCTCCCGCTCCCGATCGGTCAGCCCCGGCAGTCCCTCCGGTACGCCGTCCGCCGCGGCGACCGGCAGCGCGGCGAACTGGGCCAGCAGCTGCCCCAGCAGCACCGGGGAGATCGCGGCGTGCCCTGCGGCCACCGCGCGTACCGCCCCGACCAGATCCTCGGCCGGAGCGTCCTGTGCCACCAATCCCCGGGCGCCCGCCCGCAAGGCGCCGACCGCGTGATCGCCGACGGGTTCGCCGGTCAGCACGAGCACGCCGACCGGCAGGCGTGCCACGGCGACCTCCCGGGCCACGGCGACTCCGTCGCGCCGGGGCAGCCGCGCCTCGACCAGCAACACGTCCGGCAGAAGTCGCCGGGCCAGCTCAACCGCCTCGACGCCGTCCCCCGCCTCGCCGACGACGTGGATGTCGGCGTACGCGCCGAGCACGCTGCGCAGGCCGCTGCGGAGCATCGGCTGATCGTCGGCGAGCAGCACCCGCACCGGCCCGGACGTCACGAGGGCAGACTACCGGGCTCGCGCCAGCGCATTCCCCGTACTCGGGGCGTTACAGGACGTCGGCGAGGCGTTCGCCGTCGACGCCACGCTGGGCCGCCGACCGGGCGGTACGCGCGTCGATGGCGGTGGTGATCGCGGCCTCCTCCGGGAACGGCGGCGGGGTGCCGCCGAACGACGGGCACAGCGCCTGGTGCGAGCACCAGTTGCACAGCCGGCTCGGCTTCGGCCGGAAGTCGCGGGCCTGCGCCGCCTGCTCGATCGCCCGCCACAGGGCGACCAGCGTCTTCTCGAACCGCTCCAGCTCCTCGGAGTCGGGCGTGTAGTCGCAGACCTCCCGGTCCTTCAGGTAGACCAGACGCAGCACGCGCGGCACGATGCCCCGCGTCCGCCACAGCACCAGCGCGTAGAACTTGAGCTGGAACAACGCCCGCGCCTCGAACGCCTCCCGCGGCGCGCCGCCGGTCTTGTAGTCGACCACCCGCAGGTCACCGGCGGGGGAGACGTCAAGGCGGTCCACATAGCCCCGGATGAGCAGCTGGTCGTCCAGGGTGGCCTCGATCAGGGTCTCCCGCTCGGCCGGTTCGAGCCGGGTCGGATCCTCCACTGTGAAGTAGCCCTGCAGCAGCTGGGTGGCCTCGTCGAGGAAGCCGTCGTCGACGGCGAGCGTGCCCAGCTCGGGCGCCTCCGCCAGCAGCGCCTCCCAGGCCGGCCGGACCAGCAGCGCCGCCTCCGCCAGCGTCCGGCTCGTGGCCGGCAGGTCGAACAACCGCTCCAGCACCGCGTGCACCAACGTCCCCCGGGCCTGGTCCACCGTCGGTTGCTCGGGCAGCCGGTCGATGCTGCGGAGCCGGTAGAGCAGGGGACAGGTCTTGAAATCGGCGGCCCGAGAGGGGGAGAGGGTGGGCAGCGGCGTTGTCATGGCCCTCACCGTAAGGCAGGGGTACGACGTTCGGTCGCAGCGGATCTTCGGGCGTGCCGCCCGGCGGTGCGTACGCGGTGCGTAGCATTGCGGCGATGGAGAAGCGCCATGGCCGCGCTGGCGCGGGCATCACGATGCTCAGGACACATGCGGGCGCTGACCGAAGCGAGGTGACCGCATGAGTCAGGAGACAGAGCCGCGCGCGTCCGAGCCGCCGCCGGTGCCGGTACGCCCCGGGGTGAGCCTCGGGCGGTTCTTCGGCTTCCCGGTCCGGCTGAGCCCGTCGTGGTTCCTCATGGCGCTGCTCATCATGGTCAGCTGGGGTTCGCAGCTGGCCGGGACGCACGGGTCGATCGGCTACGCGCTGGCCGCCGCGATGGCGTTCTCTTTGCTGGTCTCGGTGCTCCTGCACGAGCTGGGGCACGCCCTGGTGGCCCGGTGGCGCGGGGTCGGCGTACGCGGCATCACGCTGGACCTGCTCGGCGGCTACACCGAGATGGAGTCCGATCCCCGCAAGCCCTCGACCGAGCTGCTGTTCTCGCTGGCCGGGCCGTTCGTCTCGTTCCTGATCGGCGCGGTCGCCACGGTGGCCGGTCTGCTCATGCCCCCGTCGCTGCTGCGCATCCTGGTCTGGCAGGTGGCCTTCAGCAACCTCGTCGTCGCCGTCTACAACGCGCTGCCCGGGCTCCCGCTCGACGGCGGCCGGGCGCTGCGCGCCGCGGTCTGGGCGATCAACGGCGACAAGACCGCCGGAACGGTCGTCGCCGGCTGGTCCGGCCGGGTCGTGGCGGTGCTGACCGTCGTGGTCGCCTTCGTCCTTTACGCGACCGGTCTCTACAGCGCGGTGGGGTTGATCATCGCGGCGCTGATCGCGTTCACCTTGTGGCAGGGCGCCACCGCCTCCATCAACCAGGCGAAGGTGATGGCCCGGTTCCCCCTGATCGACCCGGTACGCCTCGCCCGCCCCTTGTTCGTGGTGCCGACCGGCACCTCCCTGGCCGAAGCGCTGCGCCGCGCGACCGAGCAGGGACGACCGGCGGCCGCGCTGGGCGTCGCCGACGCCTCCGGCCGGCTCGTCGCCCTCGTCAAGCGGGAGGCCGCCGCGGCCGTCCCCGAGCAGCGCCGGCCCTGGGTGCCGGTGGAGTCGGTCGCCCGCGACATCGACAGCGTCGGCGTCATCCCGGCCGGGCTACGCGGCGAGGATGTGATCCGGGCGGTCCAGCAGCACCCGGCCGACGAGTTCCTCGTGACCACAGGGGAGGATGTCGTGGGGGTCCTGCACCTGGCGGACCTCGTTCAACTGCTCGACCCGCGTGCCCGAAGGAGTGCTCCGTGAGCCAGATGCCCGATTTGAACGTCCCCGCGATGCCCGCCCGCCGCGGGCCGTTCGCCGTGGGCGACCGGGTGCAGCTCACCGACCCCAAGAACCGGATGCACACGATCGTCCTGGAGCCCGGCAAGGCGTTCCACACCCACCGGGGCATCCTTGAGCACGACGCGCTCATCGGGCAGCCCGACGGATCCGTCGTGACCTCGTCCGGAGGGACGGCGTACCTGGCGCTGCGGCCGCTGCTGGCCGACTATGTGCTGTCCATGCCCCGGGGCGCCCAGGTCATCTACCCGAAGGACGCCGCGCAGATCGTCTCGATGGGCGACGTCTTTCCGGGCGCGAAGGTGCTCGAGGCCGGCGTCGGCTCCGGTGCGCTCACCTGTTCGCTGCTGCGCGCTGTCGGCGAGCACGGCGAGGTCCACTCCTATGAACTGCGCGAGGAGTTCGCGGCGGTGGCCAAGAAGAACGTGACCGCGTTCTTCGGCGCGGAGCAGCCCAACTGGCGGCTGACCGTCGGTGACGTCGCCTCCTGCGACCAGACGGGGTTCGATCGGATCATCCTGGACATGCTGACCCCGTGGGAGGCCCTCGACATGGTCGAGAAGGCGCTGCTGCCGGGCGGGGTGTTCATCGGCTACGTCGCGACCACCCCGCAGTTGTCGGAGCTGGTCGAGGCGCTGCGGGAGAAGGGCTCCTTCACCGAGCCGTACGCCTGGGAGTCGCTGGTCCGCGACTGGCACGCCGACGGTCTCGCCGTACGCCCGGATCACCGGATGATCGCGCACACCGCCTTCCTCGTGCGATCCCGGAAACTCGCCCCCGGGGTGACACCGCCGCCACGACGTCGCAAGCCCAGTAAGGGCGCTGAGGCGTACCAGTTGAAGAAGGCGGGACGGATCGCGGCCCGGGAGGCGGCGGCGGACGGTGACCCGACGGACGGTGACCTGGCGTGACCGAGGCCGTCTTCCCCGACTGGGCGCCGTTCAAGGAGCTGGACGCGGCCGCGCGAGCCTATCTGCGCGACCCGGAGGTGGCGCTGGACTGTCTGAACAGCGCGCTGGCCGGCGCGCAGATCCTCGGCTTCACCCTGGAACGGTTCGTCAACGAGTACAACGGCGTGTGGCAGGAGGTCGTGGTCTGCGACGGCTCGCGGCTGCTGCTGTGGCACGGCGAGGACACCGCGCCCGGTGAGGGCCCGGCCGGATCCATGATCTCGTCGCTCCGGGTGGTGCCGTTGTCGGCGGTGACCGAGATCGGCTGCCGGCGCCGGCTGATCCGCACCGCCACGAGCCACCGGGTCGACGCGGTAGACGTCTACCTACTGCTCAGCTCGGTGGAGGAGGCCACGGACGGCCCGGGAATCCGGCACGACGCGTTGCGCTTCGGCAAGACGCTGACCGATGGCGGGGTGGCTCAGATCGGCCGGCTGGAGGAGTTCGCCGAACTCCTCGCCGGATTGATCGGCCGGCCGCTGCTGTGATTTTTCAGACCGCTCCGGCCGCGAGCTGAGACCGGATCTCGTCGCGCTCGTCCTCGGTCAGCGGCTCGGCCGACGCGTCGGCGGCCCGGCGCACGTGGATGCACTCGCCGGGGCATTCCTTGGCCGCGTCGAGGATCTCCAGCCGCAGGTTCGCGGGCACCGCGACGCGGGCGTCCTTGGCCAGCTGCAACTCACCGGCCTCGTCCTTGACGTAGGCCAGCCCGTCGACGTCGAACTCGAAGACCTCCGGGGCGTATTGCACGCACAAGCCGTCACCGGTGCACAGATCCTGATCCACCCAGACCTGAAGTTCGCTGTCTGCCACGCCTCGACGGTACTCCACGGTCGCGAAGGCCGTCGCAGCCGGTGAGATCACGATTGCGTATGGCCGTGTCGGGAGGGTTTCATCGGGGCATACAGCGGCTAGTGTTAAGGCACAACCTGGCTCAACCCCCGGGGAGGTGGGACGTGGCACGCAGCGACGACGCGGATGCGCGCGCCGCACGGTGGGAGAAGGAGGCCAACGATCTCTCCACGCAGGTCGCGTTCCTTCAAGAGGAACTCGCCCTGCTGCGGCGCAAGGTGTCTGAGAGCCCTCGTCATGTTCGCCAGCTGGAGGAGCGGCTCGCCGCGACTCAGGCTCAGCTGGCCAGGCTCACGGAGAACAACGAGCGACTGGTCGCCACGCTCAAGGAGGCGCGGGCCCAGATCGTGACCCTCAAGGAGGAGATCGACCGGCTGGCGCAACCGCCCAGCGGCTATGGGATCTTCCTGACCCGGCATGAGGACGGCACGGTCGACGTCTTCACCGGGGGACGCAAGCTGCGTGTCGCCGTCTCGCCCTCGCTGGACGTGTCGGCCCTGCAGCGTGGTCAAGAGGTGCTGCTCAACGACGCCTTGAACATCGTCGACGCGCTCGGCTTCGAGCGCAGCGGTGAGGTCGTCATGCTCAAGGAGCTGCTCGAGGGCGGCGACCGGGCACTGGTCATCTCGCACGCCGACGAGGAGCGCATCGTCTTCCTGGCGGAGGGTCTCATCGACGCCCCGCTGCGAGCCGGCGACTCGCTCATGATCGAGCCCCGTTCGGCCTACGCGTACGAGCGGATCCCGAAGAGCGAGGTCGAGGAGCTCGTCCTGGAGGAGGTGCCCGACGTCGACTACACCGACATCGGCGGCCTCTCCAACCAGATCGAGCAGATCCGCGACGCCGTCGAGCTGCCCTTCCTGCACGCCGAGCTGTTCCGTGAGCACCACCTGCGCCCGCCGAAGGGCGTGCTGCTCTACGGCCCGCCCGGGTGCGGCAAGACGATGATCGCCAAGGCGGTCGCCAACTCCCTGGCGAAGAAGATCGCGGAGAAGCGGGGCGAGGAGCGGCAGACCAGCTACTTCCTCAACATCAAGGGCCCCGAGCTGCTCAACAAGTATGTCGGCGAGACCGAGCGGCACATCCGGCTGATCTTCCAGCGGGCCCGGGAGAAGGCCTCCGAGGGCACGCCGGTCATCGTGTTCTTCGACGAGATGGACTCCGTGTTCCGCACCCGTGGTTCCGGTGTCTCCTCCGATGTGGAGAACACGATCGTCCCGCAGCTGCTGTCCGAGATCGACGGTGTGGAAGGTCTGGAGAACGTCATCGTCATCGGCGCCTCCAACCGCGAGGACATGATCGACCCGGCGATCCTGCGCCCCGGGCGCCTGGACGTCAAGATCAAGATCGAGCGGCCGGACGCCGAGGCGGCCCGGGACATTTTCACGAAGTACATCGTCGAAGGCCTGCCGTTGCACCCGGACGACCTGGCCGAGCACGGCGGTTCGGCCGAGGCGTGCGTGCACGCGATGATCAGCGCGGTCGTCCTGCGCATGTACTCCGAGACCGAGGAGAACCGCTTCCTCGAGGTCACCTACGCCAACGGTGACAAGGAAGTCCTGTACTTCAAGGACTTCAACTCCGGCGCGATGATCCAGAACATCGTGGACCGGGGCAAGAAGATGGCCATCAAGGAGTTCCTCTCCTCCGGGCGCAAGGGTATGCGGCTCCAGCACCTACTGGACGCCTGCGTCGACGAGTTCCGGGAGAACGAGGACCTGCCCAATACCACCAACCCCGACGACTGGGCCCGGATCTCCGGCAAGAAGGGCGAGCGGATCGTGTACATCCGCACGCTCGTCTCCGGCGGCAAGGGCACCGAGGCCGGCCGGTCGATCGAGACCGCCACCAACACCGGCCAGTACCTGTAAGGCGCACCTGTCCGGCCCGGCCGCCCGCGTGGCGGCCGGGCCGGATTTTTTGCGTGCGCAGTGCCACGGACCGGTAGCGGGGAGTGCGATCGCCTGGACACCGTCTAGGCTCAGTCATATGACAGTGCGCCGGATCATGGGGACTGAGGTCGAGTACGGCATCAGCGTGCCCGGACAGCCTCAAGCCAACCCGATGGTGACCTCCTCTCAGGTAGTCAACGCCTACGGCGCACGACCCGAGCTGACCAAGGGCGGCCGCGCCCGCTGGGACTACGAGGAGGAGTCGCCGCTGCGCGACGCCCGCGGCTTCACCTACACCGGCGCCGTCTTCGACCCCGCCGAGGCGCTCGCCGACGAGGACCTGGGCCTGGCGAACGTCATCCTCACCAACGGCGCCCGCCTCTACGTCGACCACGCCCACCCGGAGTACTCCACGCCCGAGGTGACCAACCCGCTCGACGTCGTCCTCTGGGACAAGGCCGGTGAGCGCGTGATGGCCGAGGGCGCCCGCCGGGCCGGCACGATCCCCGGCGCGCCGCCGATCCATCTCTACAAGCACAACACCGACAACAAGGGCGCTAGCTTCGGCGCGCACGAGAACTACCTCATGAAGCGGCAGACGCCGTTCGCCGAGATCGTCACCTACCTGACGCCGTTCTTCGTCACCCGGCAGGTGGTCTGCGGCGCCGGCCGGGTGGGCATCGGCGCCGACGGCTCGCAGGCCGGCTACCAGGTCTCCCAGCGCGCCGACTTCTTCGAGGTCGAGGTCGGTCTGGAGACCACCCTCAAGCGGCCGATCATCAACACCCGCGACGAGCCGCACGCCGACGCCGACAAGTACCGGCGGCTGCACGTGATCATCGGTGACGCCAACCTCTCGGAGATCTCCACCTACCTGAAGGTCGGCACGACCGCCCTCATCCTCACGATGATCGAGGAGAAGGCGCTCACCCCGGACCTCAGCATCGCCGACCCGGTGGCCGAGCTGCGCGCGGTCAGTCACGACCCGTCGCTGACCCATCGCGTACGCCTGCGCGACGGCCGTCGCCTCACCGCCCTGGACGTCCAGTGGGCGTACTACGAGCGGGCACGGGCCTTCATGGACAGCCGCGGCCTGGACGACCAGACGGCGGACGTCCTGGACCGGTGGGAAGCCGTGCTGGACAAGCTGGGCCGCGATCCGATGCTGTGCGCCGACGAACTCGACTGGGTCGCCAAGCTCCGGCTCCTGGAGGGCTACCGCGAGCGGGAGAACCTCGGCTGGGCCTCGCCGAAGCTGCACCTCGTCGACCTCCAGTACGCCGACGTCCGCCAGGAGAAGGGTCTCTACCACCGGCTGGTCGCCCGGGGCGCGATGAAGACGTTGCTCCGCGAGGAGGACGTCCGCCGCGCCATGACGGAGCCGCCGGAGGACACCCGGGCCTACTTCCGGGGCCGCTGCCTCGCCCAGTACGCGTCCGAAGTGGTCGCCGCCAGCTGGGACTCCGTCATCTTCGACGTCGGCCGCGAGTCGTTGGTCCGCGTGCCGATGCTGGAGCCCGAGCGGGGCACCAAGCGTGTCGTCGGCCCGCTCTTCGACCGCTGCGCCAGTGCGAAGGATCTGCTCGAGGCGCTGACGGCCGCGTCCTGACACCGAATCGCGTTGAGCTTCCAGCTGATCGCAATTGTCGGTCGGGCGGGGTAGGTTTTACCTAAGACGGACGGCCGGGACCCTACAAGTCCCGGCCTTGCCATCAGGGAGGGGCGCAATGGCCAGCCAGGACACAGGTGGGCAGGGTCAGGCCGGTCGCCGGCGCGAGAACGAGGTCGACGAGGCGGTAGCGCCCGAGGTCGACCCCGAGATCGCCGAGCGGGTCGAGCAGATCGGCGAGGATGTGGACGACCTGCTGGACGAGATCGACTCGGTGCTCGAGGAGAACGCCGAGGAGTTCGTCCGGGGATACATTCAAAAGGGCGGCGAATAGTCGCCGATGTCCGTTTCACGCCGCGTCACGGACGCAGGTGTTTCTTTCAGATGCCGTCGAGAGGTGAAGGGGACGACGTGACGTCCGGAGCAGAGTGGAACCGGGGCTTTCCGGCGGCGTACCACGCCGTGGGCATCAGTTCGTTCACGGAGTTCTTGAGCATGGCCGCGCCTGACCTGCTGCCGGGACGTCGCCCGCTGCCGGCCGGGGCGCACGCGGAGATCGCTCCGCACGCCACCACCATCGTCACGCTGAGTTGCAGCGACGGGGTCGTGATGGCCGGTGACCGGCGCGCGACCATGGGCAACCTGATCGCCAGCCGCGACATCGAGAAGGTGCACGAGGCCGATCCCTACTCGCTGATCGGCATCGCGGGCACCGCCGGCATCGGCATCGAGCTGATCCGGCTGTTCCAGGTGGAGCTGGAGCACTACGAGAAGATCGAGGGCGCGATGCTCTCGCTCGACGGCAAGGCCAACCGGCTCGCCGCGATGATCCGGGGCAACCTCGGCGCGGCGCTGCAGGGCCTGGTCGCGATCCCGATCTTCGCGGGCTATGACCTCGACGCGAAGGACCCGGCCAAGGTCGGCCGGATCTTCAGCTTCGACGTGGCCGGCGGGGTCTACGAGGAGACGGGCTACGACGCGATCGGCTCCGGTTCGCTGTTCGCCAAGTCGGCGTTGAAGAAGCGGTTCCGGCCGGGCCTGACCACCACCGAGGCGGTCCGGTTCGCCATCGAGGCGCTCTACGACGCGGCCGACGACGACACCGCGACCGGCGGTCCCGACGTCATCCGGCGCATCTTCCCGGTCGTCATGACGGCGACCGCCGAGGGCACGCATCGGCTGCCCGACGCGGAGACCGGCACGATCGCCGAGGAGATCATCGCGGCGCGCCACGAGAACCCGGGCGGCTGACCGCCGCGGCCAGAGTGCTGTCAGTCCACTGAGGATTCACCTGGAAGGGAGCAGGCCGCGTGGCCATGCAGTTCTACGCCTCGCCCGAGCAGATCATGCGGGATCGCTCGGAATACGCGCGCAAGGGGATCGCGCGCGGCCGCAGCGTGGTCGTGCTCACCTACGAGCAGGGCGTCCTGTTCGTGGCGGAGAACGTCTCGACCACGCTGCACAAGGTGAGCGAGATCTACGACCGGATCGGGTTCGCCGCCGTCGGGCGGTACAACGAGTTCGAGAACCTGCGCTCGGCCGGCGTCCGGATGGCCGACATGCGCGGCTACTCCTACGACCGCCGGGACGTCACCGGCCGGGCCCTGGCCAGTGCATACGCGCAGACCCTGGGCAACCTGTTCGGCGAGAGCGGCAAGCCGCTGGAGGTGGAGATCTGCATCGCCGAGGTGGGCGCCAGCCCGGCCGACGACCAGCTCTACCGGCTCACCTACGACGGCTCCGTCCAGGACGAGCCCGGCTTCCTCGTGATGGGCGGCCAGGCCGACGCGGTGGCGACGGTGCTGAAGGACCGGCACAGTGAGGCGCACTCGCTCGGCCAGGCGTTGACCCTCGCGGTCGAGGCGCTCGGCAGTGTCGGTGGCGAGGGCGGGGCGACCCGGCAGATCTCGGCCGACCAGTTGGAGGTCGCCGTCCTGGAGCGGGCTCGCCGGGGCCGGGCGTTCCGCCGGATCACCGGAAACGCGTTGAAGGCCCTGCTGGCCCCGGCGCCTGCTGCCGCCGCTGCGGCGGACGAGCCCGAGCCGGCGGCTGAACCGGCCGGCGACGGTACGCCCGAGGAATCCGGCGACACCGAGAGCTGAGCACTACGCGAAAAGCGCCCCGAGCCGGTCGGTTCGGGGCGCTTTCCGTTCGTGTCGCCTCTGACGCCGGTCGTTCCCAGCGCTGGATCAGGGATCCGGGTCGAATCATGCACCAAGATTCGACCGAGAACCCTGATCCGGCGGTCAGGAAGGCGAGCGTCAGCGGACGAAGCGGCGTACCAGGCTCCACCAGGCACGGACGAACGCGTTGTAGAGCCCGATCCCGGGCGGAGCCTCGACATTGGACGGAGTGAAGTCCGGCGTGAGCGGCAGCGCCGCGTCGCCGACCACGCGCTCCGCCTGCAACTGCCGCCGCCGCGTACGCAGAAAGCCGAGGTTGCGCCAGATCCAGCCCCAGCCGCGTACCTTGGGCCGCAGCCACCCTCCGGCGACCGCCGTCGCGAGCATGGCGAGTTCGGTCAGGGCCAGGACGGGCAGCAGGAGCAGGATCGTGCGTATCCGGTAGACCGTGAGGACGGTCAGCAGGCGATTGCGTTCGAGCAGGTAGAACTTGAGGTCGTTGCGGGAGAACTCGTAGTGGTGCCCGACGACCGCGTCCGGCACGTACGCCGGGGTCAGCCCACGCTGCCACAGCCGGACGCTCAGCTCGGTGTCCTCGTGGTACGCGAAGTACTCGGTGGGGAAGCCGCCGAGTTCCCGCCACAGGTCGGCCCGGATGACGAAGGTGCAGCCGCTGAGCGTCGGCACCGCCGTCCGGGTGGCGTGACGGTCGGCGGGCTCCTCGTTGCCGCCCGCCCAGGACAGCCCGGCGAGGTGCAACGGATTGCCGGAGGTGTTGACGACGTCGAGGCGGTCGGCGTACCGGATCGAGGCCATCGCCGCGCCCACCCCGGGCTCCAGCGCGACCGCCCGCACCTTCGCCAGCGCATCCGGCGTGACGACGGCGTCGGAGTTCACGAAGGCGATCGCGTCGGACTGGGCCTCGGCCGCGCCGAGGTTGCAGCCCCCGGCGAATCCGGTGTTCTCCGTAGGCTTCAGGACGCGCAGCCCCGGCCGCGGTGTGATCGCCGAGACCGACTCGCTGCCGTTGTCGACCAAGGTCAGCGTCACGTCGACGCCGGTGGAGGCGAAGACGGCGTCGACGGCTTCGGCCAGCCACGGCTCCTTGCCGTACGCCAGCATGACGACGTCCAGGCGAGCGCCGGCGGTGGAATCGGTCATGTCAGCGCCGGACCAGGGCGAGCAGGAGCACCGCGAAGGATCGCCCGAGATAGACCGTCGCCTTGACGGGGGAGTGGCTCGCCTTGCCCGCGACCCGGGCGCGCATGGCGACCGGGACCTGGCGGACGGTCAGCCCGCCCCGGACCGCCTGCACGATCGTCTCGACCGTGTCGCCGAGGTACTCGACGGGGAACCACTGGGCGTACAGGTCGATGCCCCTGCGGTTGGCTGCCCGGAACCCCGACGTCGTGTCGGTCAACCGGGACTTCGCGACCCGGGAGAGCACCGCCGACAGCAACGACATCGCCCAGGCCCGCGGCCCGCGTACGCGGTAGTCGCCCTCTCCGGCGAAGCGGGCGCCGATCACCACGTCGGCGGTGTCGAGGGCGTCGACGAGCTGCGGAATGTAGCGGGGATCGTGCTGTCCGTCGGCGTCGAACTGGATGACCACGTCGTAGTCGTGGTCCAGCCCGTAGCGGAAACCGAGCCGCCGGGCGCCCCCGACGCCGAGGTTGTAGGGGAGCCGGGCGACGAGCGCGCCGGCTTTGCGCGCCTCGACCACGGTGGTGTCGGCCGAGCCGTCGTCGACCACCAGGACGTCGATTCCCGGCAGTTCACCCCGCACTTCGTCGATGACTCCGGCGATGGCCCCCGCCTCGTTGAACGCCGGGATGACGACCAGGACGCGCTTACCGCTGATCATCGTGGGCACCCACCTTCTCAGTGCCGTCGATCTTGATCTTGATCAGGGCGATCTCCTCGGCGAGCGTCCGCGTCTCCTCCTCCAGCCGGCTGACCTCCCAGCTCAGATGCAGGCAGACCAGCAACAGGAAGAGGATCGCGGCGAACAGCACCAGACTGACGCCGCTGGCCACGCCGACGAAACCGGCGACCCGGTCCATCAGGCTCGGGAAGATCGACAACGGCACGATGACCAGCGCCACGCCGATCCACAAGATGCCGTACTTCTCGCGGAGCTGCCGCCGCCGCAGCAACTCGAGGATGCCAACGAGCAGCACCAGCCCGCAGATCATAGTGGTGACATTAAGGCTCATGCGTTCACCGTCCTGCGGCCGGCGACCGCATGAGGGGGACTGTATTTGATGATGATCGACCTGCGGTCGCTCATGCGATCACCGTCCTCCGGTCAGGACGTCGCGCAGTTCGTCGCGCCAGTCGGGCTGGGAGGTCAGCCCCGCCGACGCCCAGCGGCGGTGACCGAGCACACTGTACGCCGGTCGCGGGGCCGGGCGGGGAAAGCGGTCGGTGGTCGTGGGGCGTACGCGGTCGGGGTCGAGCCCGGCCTCCGCGAAGATCGCCCGCGCGAACCCGAACCAGGTCGTCTCGCCGCCGGCGGTGCCGTGGTAGATCCCGGCCGGGGCCTGTCCCGCGACCGCCGCCCGGGCCAGCTCGACCAGCTGCGCGGCGAGGAAGGGCGCCCCGGTCGGCTGCCCCCGCTGGTCGTCGACCACCTCGAGGGTCTCCCGATCGGCGGCCAGTCGCAGCATCGTGGTCAGGAAGTTCCGGCCGTCCCGGTCGTAGAGCCACGCCGTGCGGACGACATAGCCGCGATCGGGCAGCGCCCCCAGGACGGCCTGCTCACCGGCCAGTTTGCTGCGCCCGTACGCGTTGACGGGTGCGGTGGGGGCGTCTTCCGGATACGGCGAGGTCCCGTTGCCGGCGAAGACGTAGTCGGTGGAGACCTGCAGCAGCGCGGCGCCGCTGGCGGCGCAGGCCGCCGCGAGGTTCGCCGGGCCGTCGCCGTTGAGCGCCGTCGCCTCGGCTTCCCGAGTCTCGGCTCCGTCGACGTCCGTCCACGCCGCGGCGTTGATCACGGCGTCGTAGCCGGTCACGGCGTCGGCGACGGCGGAACGGTCGGTGATGTCCAGGGCAGCCCGGTCCAGCCCGACACAGCCGGGAAGGGCGGACAGGCGCCGGCCGAGCATGCCACCGGCGCCGGTGATCAGGATCTTCACTTGAGCAGCGCGGCCTTCGCCTGCAGCGGCTCCCACCAGGACCGGTTGTCCCGGTACCAGGCCACTGTGGCGGCGAGCCCGTCGGCCAGCGTGACCTGCGGTTCGTAGCCCAGCTCGTCGCGGATCTTCTCGATGGACAGCGAGTAACGCCGGTCGTGGCCCTTGCGGTCGGCGACCGGCTCGACCGACGACCAGTCGCGCCCGGTGGCGGCGAGCAGCATCTCGGTCAGCTCCCGGTTGGTCAGCTCGGTGCCGCCGCCGATGTGGTAGACCTCGCCCGCCCGGCCCTTCTGCAGCGCCAGGTGGATGCCGAGGCAGTGGTCGGAGACGTGCAGCCAGTCGCGGACGTTCAGGCCGTCGCCGTACAGCGGGACCTTCTTGCCGTCGAGCAGGTTCGTCACGAACAGCGGGACGACCTTCTCCGGGAACTGGTAGTGCCCGTAGTTGTTGGAGCACCGGGTGACCACGACGTCCAGCTCGTGCGTCTTGAAGTAGGACAGCGCCAGCAGGTCCGAGCCCGCCTTGGCGGCCGAATACGGCGACCGGGGGGCCAGCGGCCAGTCCTCGGTCCAGGAGCCCTCGTCGATGGAACCGTAGACCTCGTCGGTCGACACGTGCACGAAACGCCCCACCCCGTGCCGGTACGCCGCGTCCAGCAGCACCTGCGTGCCCAGGACGTTCGTCCGCACGAAGGCGGCGGACCCGGTGATCGACCGGTCGACGTGCGTCTCGGCGGCGAAGTGCACCACCGCGTCGTGCCCTCGCATCAGCTCGTCGACCAGCTCGGCGTCGCAGATGTCGCCGTGCACGAAGGTCAGTGCGGGGTCGCCCGCGACCGGGTCCAGGTTCGCCCGGTTGCCGGAGTAGGTCAGCGCGTCGAGGACCGTGACGGCCGTCTCAGCGGGGCCGTACACGCCTCGGAGGAGGTTCCGGACATATTCCGAGCCGATGAAGCCGGCACCGCCGGTGACGAGGAGTCTCACGGTCCGGGAGTCTAGCCGACACGCTGGCTAGTACCCTGTCCCCTCATGCGCGGAATCCTGCTCGCCGGAGGCACCGGCTCGCGGCTGTGGCCGATCACCCGGGCGGTGTCGAAGCAGCTCATGCCGGTGTACGACAAGCCGATGATCTACTACCCGCTCACCACCCTGGTGATGGCGGGCGTACGCGAGGTCCTCGTCATCACCACTCCGGAGGACTCGACGCAGTTCCAGCGACTGCTCGGCGACGGCGGCCAATGGGGTCTGAGCATCGGATATGCGACACAGCCGAAGCCGGAGGGCATCGCCCAGGCGTTCGTGATCGGGGCCGACTTCATCGGCGACGAGCCGGTGGCGCTCATCCTCGGCGACAACATCTTCCACGGCGTCGGCCTCGGCCGGCAGCTCGCCGAGCACGGGAAGCTGGAAGGCGGCCGGATCTTCGCGTACCAGGTCGCCAATCCGAGCGACTACGGCGTGGTCGAGTTCGCCCCGGACGGGCGCGTCCTGTCGATCGAGGAGAAGCCGGTCGAGCCGAAGTCCCGGTACGCCGTCCCCGGCCTGTACTTCTACGACAACCAGGTCGTGGAGATCGCGGCCGGGCTCAAGCCCAGCGACCGCGGCGAACTGGAGATCACCGCGGTCAACGACGCGTATCTGCGAGCCGGTCAGTTGTCGGTCACCGCGCTCGACCGGGGCACCGCCTGGCTCGACACCGGGACCTTCTCGTCGATGATGCAGGCGGCCGAGTTCGTCCGGGTCATCGAGGAACGGCAGGGTCTCAAGATCGGCTGCGTCGAGGAGGCGGCCTGGCGGGCCGGCTTCATCGACGACAACCGTCTCGCCTCGCTCGCCCAGCCGCTGCGCAAGAGCGGCTACGGCGACTACCTGCTGCGGCTGTTGTCCGACCGCTGACCGTCGCCGGCAGGCCGGGTCGCCCAGGATGAAGAAGCGCCGCCGGGATGAAGATCAGTCCGCCGCCGCGCGGCGGAGCACGGCGTACATGAACGCGACGGTCGCCACCGCCGACACGAGCTGGGCCGTCAGCCCGGCCGCGACCGGTTCCATCGGGAGCAGGAAGCAGGCCAGGAAACTGACCATCCCCACGGCGTACGCCGCGGTCACCGCCCGGTGACGGGCCAGCGCGAGCAGGGCCGACTGCAGGACGGCCATCCCCATGCCGAAGACCGCGCTGAGTGCCAGCAGCGCCAGGTCCAGGGCGCCGATCCCATGGGCGTCGCCGAAGATCATCCGCAGCACGAAACCGCCCAGCGCCGCCGTGCCCAGGACGCCCAGCACGCCGAGTCCCGAAACCAGGTACGCCGCTTGGCGTACCCCTTGGCGCAGGAGACGGTGATCACCGGTGGCCGCGGCCCGCGAGAGGACCGGGAGCAGCACGGTCTGCGCGCTGGTGAAGAGGAATTGCGGGATGCGGGCCAGCACGAAGGCGAACGCGAAGACCCCGGCCCGGCCGGGGTCGTCGCTGAGCAGGGCCTTGACCATGACCGGGCCGAGGTTCGCGAGGCCGAGCGAGAGCAGGTTGGAGGCGGCGAGCCAGCCGACGGCCAGGAGCAGGCCACGCCACGGCACGTGCCCGCCGACCGGGCCGAGGCGCACCCAGGGCAGGCAGGCGACCGCCGCGAGCAGCAGACCGACGCCGATGCCGATGCCGTAGGCGGAGGCCAGGTGGACTCCGGCGACGACCAGGACGAGGCACGGCAGCAGCCGCCCCAGCCCTTCCCCGCCGATGGTGGCCGCGTAGCGACGCAGTTGACCGCGCCCCGCGAAGGTGCCGCGCGGCAGACTGATCACCGCGTAGCCCACGCAGGCGGCGGCCAGCCCGAGCACCAGCCAGTGGTTGCCGTCGAAGACCCGGTCGGACAGCGGGTTCGCGATGGCGGCCAGCACGAGCAGCAAGCCGGCGAGCATCCCGGCCGCGATGAGCCGCAGCTGCCGCACGGCGGTGCCGGTCGGTCGCCCCTGAGCGATGCCGCGGCTGACCAGCCGGCTGATCTCCAGCTCGACGCTGTTGAACACGCCCGCGCCGAACACCACGATCAGCAGATACAGCGAGGCCAGCGTGGCGTATTCCGCCGGGGTGACCATTTTCGCGGTGATGGTGAGGAACGCGTAGCCGGCCGCGCCGAGCACCGCCAGCCCGGCGATGATCGAACTCGCGCCCCGGGCCACGCTCTGCGCGGAGACCGCGGACTCGTCGGCGAGCTGCGTCTGGCTCACCGTTTCACCGCCTGGGGAAGGTAGGGCATAGTAGGCGCCAGCGTAGACGACGCCCGGGAGCCCGGCCGCTGGTCGCCCGCACACCAGGCCCGGCCGCGCGCGAATCGGACATCTCGCGTTCGTTCAGCGGAGACGTCATGGCTGACCAGGAGGGGACGACCGGCGATGAAGGTCAACGAGCTGAAGATCGAGGGCGCGTGGGAGTTCGTCCCGGTGCAGCACGGTGATCCGCGCGGGGTCTTCCTGGAGTGGTACCGGTTCGAGGAGGTCGAGGCCGCGGTCGGGCATCCGCTGCGCCTCGCGCAGGCCAACCTCTCGACGTCCGTCGGGGGCACGGTCCGCGGGATCCACTTCGCCCAGGTGCCGCCCGGCCAGGCGAAATACATCACTTGTGTACGCGGAGCGGTGCTGGACGTCGTCGTCGACCTGCGAGTGGGGTCCCCGACGTTCGGCGAGTGGGCCTCCGTCCAGCTCGACGAGACCGAGCGGAACGCGGTCTACCTCGCCGAAGGCCTGGGACACGGCTTCTGCGCCCTGTCGGACGACGTCACGATCACCTACCTGTGTTCAGAGGTCTACAACCCGGCGCGGGAGTTCGCGGTGAACGCCCTGGACCCGGAGCTGGGCATCGTCTGGCCGGCCGAAACGCCGTTGCTGTCGGCGCGCGATTCCGCCGCGCCGTCGCTCGCGGAAGCCGCTGCTCAGGGCCTGCTTCCGTCCTATGCGGACTACCGAGCGTACGTCGATGCGCTACGTGCGTGACCTTCGCAGGTGATCTCGCGTACTGTTTGGGGATGGACCGGCGCATCTACGGCATCGAGACGGAGTACGGCGTCACCTGCACGTATCGGGGGCAGCGTCGGCTGTCCCCGGACGAGGTGGCTCGTTACCTGTTCCGGCGGGTGGTCTCCTGGGGCCGTTCTAGCAACGTCTTCCTGCGCAACGGCGCCCGCCTCTACCTGGACGTGGGCTCGCACCCCGAGTACGCCACCCCCGAATGCGACTCGCTGCTCGACCTGGTCGCCCACGACCGGGCCGGCGAGCGCATCCTCGAGGGCCTGCTGGTCGACGCCGAGAAGCGACTGCACGACGAGGGCATCGCGGGCGAGATCTACCTCTTCAAGAACAACACCGACTCCGCCGGCAACTCGTACGGCTGCCACGAGAACTATCTCGTCAGCCGGCACGGCGAATTCGGCCGCCTGGCCGACGTCCTGATTCCGTTCCTGGTCACCCGCCAGCTCATCTGCGGAGCCGGGAAGGTCCTGCAGACGCCGCGCGGAGCGGTCTACTGCCTGTCGCAGCGCGCCGAGCACATCTGGGAGGGCGTGTCCAGCGCGACCACCCGCAGCCGGCCCATCATCAACACCCGGGACGAGCCGCACGCGGACGCCGAGCGCTACCGGCGCCTCCACGTGATCGTCGGCGACTCCAACATGAACGAGATGACGACCCTGCTCAAGGTGGGCTCGGCCGACATCGTCCTGCGGATGATCGAGGCCGGGGTCGCGATGGCCGACCTGTCGCTGGAGAACCCCATCCGGGCCATCCGGGAGGTCTCCCACGACATCACCGGCCGTCGGCGGATCCGGCTGGCCAGTGGCCGGGAAGCCAGCGCGCTGGAGATCCAGCAGGAGTACTTCGCCAAGGCCGCCGAGTTCGTCGCGAAGCGTACGCACGACGACGTCTCCAAGAAGGTGATCGACCTCTGGGGCCGGGTGCTCACCGCGGTCGAGAGCGGCGACCTGGAACCCGTCTCCCGGGAGATCGACTGGGTCACCAAGCTACGCCTGATCGAGCGTTACCAGGCCAAGCACGACCTGCCGCTGGCGCATCCCCGGGTCGCCCAGCTCGACCTGGCGTACCACGACCTGCGCCGTGGGCGGGGGCTCTACCCGCTCCTGGAGAAGCGTGGCCAGGTCGAGCGGGCCGTGCACGACCTGCGGATCTACGAGGCCAAGGAGACGCCGCCGCAGACGACCCGCGCCCGGCTGCGGGGCGAGTTCATCCGGCACGCCCAGGAGAAGCGCCGCGACTTCACGGTGGACTGGGTGCACCTCAAGCTGAACGACCAGGCCCAGCGCACCGTCCTCTGCAAGGACCCGTTCCGGGCGCACGACGAGCGGGTGGACCGCCTGATCGCCAGCATGTGACCGGAACACCCGCCGCCCGCATCCCGTTCGGGGTGCGGGCGGCGAGGTGTAGGCTTCGGCGCACCATGAGCGAGAACGAAACCCCGCCCACCGACTCCGAGCGGCGAATCCAGCGTGACCTGTTCGGCCGCCGGATGGACGAAGTCCAGCCCCGGTGGGAGCGCCGCAAGGCCAAGATCCGCGCCGAGATCGAGCGGAACCGGCGCGGCGAATACACGGTGCCGACCTGGGTCCTGGTCGCCCTCCTCGTGGCGATCGTGGTCGGCTTCACCCTTTTCGTCATCCTCGCCTGACTCGCCCGCCTCCTCCTCCTCCTTTTTTCCGCGCGATCATGAACTTATGGTCGTGATCGACCGGCGTGTCGTGTCCCCACGATCCTGATCAACTCCGCGCGACCCTGATCAACGCAGGCAACGCACACAGAGGAACTTGATCTCCGAATCGAGCCGTGAATCGCTCACGTAGGGCACTGGATCAAGCCGGGTGAGGCGAGCGCGTCAGAGCAGCCCAGCCGCGTGGCGTCCGGCCGCCGCGGCGGCGAGGAAGTACGCGTAGTCGGCGTCGAGTCCGCGTCCCATGGTCGACAGCTTGACCGGCGAAGCGCGCAGCGCCTCGTCCAGTCCGGCGCAGTCCACCTCGACGATCCGATGCCGGTCCCGCAACGCCGCCAGCTCGGCGGTCAGCGACGGGAGCAGGGGAGCGGGGACCGGCAGGTCGGCTGGGACCAGCGCCACCCGCCCGTACGCGGTGAGGCTGTGGTGCGACACACCCCGGTGGCGTTCCCGAGCGTCGGCCTCCGAGATGCGCAGCGACCCGACCGGCCGCCCGCCGAGGGTGGCGACGGCGTTGACCGCCTCGCCGACGGCGACTCCGGAGTACCCCCAGATCGTGCCGGTGCCGAGGTTCCCCGGACCCTGCGCCACGATCGTGAGCTCGGAGTCGAGGGCGTACCGGGCGGCGAGGAGCGCGCTGTGGACGTTGACCGCCTCCAGGTCGCCCCCGTACGCCTGCCCGGCGGTCACCGTCCCGAGCAGTCGCCCGCTCAACTCCGACAGCGATCGGGAGAACCAGGCCGGCAGGGCGCCCCCGTCGGTCATGACGTACGCCACGCGAGTTCCCGGCCGGGTGGCGTCGACGCCGGCCAGGATCGCCGGGAGGGCCGAGTGCAGATCCGCCAGGACGACCGGCATACCGCCGAGATCGTCGGCGCGCTCCAGCGAAGGACGGAAGGGGGAATCCTCCTCGTCCGCAGCGAGCGTCACCGTCTGTAGCGGGGTGTAGCGGGATTTGACGATGTGCCCGGGGCCGGACGGGTCCGGCGGCAGCCGGTCCGGCAGGGCCACGACCAGGGCGTACCCGCCGGTTCCCAGGCCAAGGGCCAAGGCGTTGGCGTTCAGCAACACTCGGTCACCGGGCTCCGGTTCCCCGACGAGCGCGGGGTACGCCAGCGCCCGCACCGACGAAGGATCGTCCGGCGTGCGCTGGGAGAGGCGTACCGCCAGCTCGACCGCGCCGTGCCACCGCCGGCCCACCGATTCCACCGACCCCTGCCGCCACCTGATCACCACGACACCCTAGCGGCCCAGGAGTCGCTCCGATCGCAGCGCTCGCACACGGATTGTCACTCTTCCGAACGTTAGTTCGATCTTTTCGGGAGCCGGGGGCGACGCCGGACGCGGACGCTGCTAGCGTTGCTCTGTGTCGCGCAGCCG
Organism: Hamadaea sp.; assembly: GCA_013361475.1. GTDB lineage: Bacteria > Actinomycetota > Actinomycetes > Mycobacteriales > Micromonosporaceae > Hamadaea. The sequence goes on along the minus strand of JABFYB010000150.1, from coordinate 1,016 downwards.
GACCGAACGCCTCGTCAACTTGGTGATCTGCCTGCTCTCTACGCGCAGGTTCCTCACGGCTGCCCAGATCGCCGCGACCGTTCCCGGTTACGAGCACGATTCCGACGATCCCCGCGAGCACGAGGCCTTCCAGCGCAAGTTCGAACGCGACAAGGCTGAGCTGCGGGAGCTGGGCGTACCCCTGGAAATCGGCACGGCGAGCGTGTTCGACGCGGAGCCGGGCTATCGCATCGCCCGCCGGGATTACGGCCTGCCCGAGATCCCGCTGGCGCCGGACGAAGCGGCCGCCGTGGGCGTGGCCGCGCGCCTGTGGCGGCACGCGGGCATGGCCGCCGCGGCCAGCTCGGGCCTGGCCAAGCTGAGAGCCGGCGGTGTCGAGGTCGACGGCGAGGCCACCCTCGGCGTCGAGCCGGTCGTCGCGGTCGACCCGGCGTTCACCCCGCTGGCCAACGCGGCCCGCGAGCGCCGCGCGGTCACGTTCAACTACCGCGTCCCCGAGCAGGACGCGTCCGCGACCCGCCACCTTCAGCCGTGGGGCGTGGTCTGCTGGCGCGGCCGCTGGTACGTGGTCGGTCACGACACCGACCGCGGCGCCACGCGCTGCTTCCGGCTGTCCCGGATCTCCGGCACCGTGCGGCTGGTCGGTCCCACCGGCGCGTACACGCCGCCGGCCGATCTCAACCTGATCAGCCATGTCGCGCGCTGGTCCGGCCCGCACGAGCGCACCCGGTCCGCGCGGGTCCTGGCCCGGCCAGGACGAGCAGCAGGGGTACGCCGCTGGGCCGAGCAGGTCGAGGCGACGCCGGACGGCGACATCCTGACCCTGCGCTACGCGGAGCCGCACGGGCTCGCCGCGTGGCTGGTCCGCTACGGGCCGGACGTCCTCGTGCTGGAGCCCGAGGAGGTCCGCGAGGCGATCGTGTGCCGTCTGCGGGACATGGCCGGACTGGCCGAGAAGCTCGGCGCGACCGAACTGCCCGAGCAGACTCGTTCCGAACAGGGTGTGGCCGCATGAC
>JABFYB010000461.1 GCA_013361475.1 Hamadaea sp. | reverse complement strand
TCCTCAAGGCTGTCTTCGCCGAGTTCGGCCTCGTCACGGCGCGGGGCGTCGTAGTCGGTCGCCATCGGTTCTCTCACACTCCACTAACTCGAATTCCTGCGGTGCGTCTGCGCCGCGCCGCGCGTGGGCGTCGTCGGCCGGTCCCAACGGACGCGGCACAATACCTCGCCTGTGTCGGTGATGTACGCCCAAGCGCGCCGGGATGTTCCCAATGTGACTGAGCCGACAGCCGAGCGAGACAAAAGTAGGGTCAGCCGCCCCCCGAACATCGTCGGCGCGCCGGTGGATATTCCGCCTTTCCGCCGGGTCCTGCCCTCGGGGGCCGCGTCCAACGGTTACCCTCACCGTGCTGGGCCGGTGCGCGTAACCGGAGTCCGGCGGGCGAAACAGCTCGCCGGCGTCGGCGCGTCGCCCCCTATTCCGCCACATCACATCGCCTGACATCGACGGGGAGCTGGGACATGAGCTTCGCACGCATCCGAGCGCTGGCGCTGGTCGCCGTACTCGTGCTGGCCGCCGGAGTGCTGACCGTCATGGCGTTGACGAAAGGCACCGGCAGCTCGGCGACGCCGGACGCGTGCCCGTCGGGCTACACCGTAGTGGACATGGAACTGCCGAACGACAACCGCAACATCCACATCAATGTCTACAACGCGACAGACAAGGCGGGGCTCGCCGGCACCGTGAAGCTCGACTTCGAGTACCGGCGGTTCAAGGTCGAGAAGACGGGCAACAACCCGCTCGGCAAGCCGGTCAGCGGCGTGGCCATCCTGCGCTACGGCCCGAAGAAGGTCGGCGCGGCGTACGTGCTGGACGCGTACTTCCTGAACAACGCGGTCCACGAGTACGACAAGAACCGGACCGACGAGACGGTCGACGTGATCCTCGGCCCGGGTTTCAAGCAGCTCGCCACCCAGACCGAGGTCAACCAGGCGTTCACCGCCCTGGCCGGGGCAGGCGGGCCACAGCTGCCCAAGAACTCCTGCCCGGCCAAGCAGACCGACTGAGGCGCTAGGGACCGCTGTCGGCGTCCAGCTCCACCAGGTGGTCGTGCAACTGCTTGTGCAGCGCGGGCGGAGCGGCCAGCGCCAGGTCGCCCCCGGCGGGCTTGCCGTTCAACCCGGTCACGAGCAGTCCAGCCTCCCGGGCGATCAGTCCGCCGGCGGCCAGATCCCACGGATTCAGCCCCCGTTCGTAGTACGCGTCCAGCATGCCCTCGGCCGCGGCGCACAGGTCGAGCGCGGCCGACCCGAACCGGCGGATGTCGCGTACGCGGGTGATCAGGCCGGCCAGCACGACGCCCTGCTGCGCCCGCCGTTCCGCCGAGTACGCGAACCCGGTGCCGACCAGAGCCTGGGCCAGCACCGTCTGCGGCGAGCCGGAAAGACGTCGATCCCCTCGCCAGGCGCCCCCGCCGAGAGTCGCATGCCATTCCTCGCCGGAGGCGGCGTTGACCACCACTCCGGCGACGACCTCTCCATCGACCTCGGCGGCGATGGAGACGGCGTACTGGGGTAATCCGTAGAGGTAGTTCACGGTGCCGTCGATCGGGTCGATCACCCAGCGGACGCCGCCGGCCGCGGCCTCGTCCTGAACTCCGTACTCCTCGCCGAGGAACCCGTCGTCGGGCCGCGCCGCCCGCAATTCCTCGACGATCTGCCGTTCCACCGCCCGATCGGCGGCGGTTACCACGTCGGTCGCCGTACTCTTGGTATCGACCTGTTCGATGGCCTCGGTTCGCGTCCGGCGAGCCGTCTCGGCAGCCCGCCGAGCCACCCGCCGGGCCAAGTCGAGCAGCTCTCGTGCATTCTGATCCACCACGATCCCATCCTCGCAAAGGCACGACCGGCGCGCGCGATGGGATGATCACCAGAACCGGCGCTACAATTCACGCCTGCTGCCCTCCGCCGCCGGGCCGACACCCTCGCGGCGAGCCGGTGGCTCCCAATCCCGATACACCCGGTCCGTTCCCACGGTGCGCCTGTGGGCCGGCCGGAGGGCGCCACATGCTGAAGCCCACTCGCTGATGACGGAAGGTCGTTCGTGACAGAAGCCCGCCAGATCGGCGCCGACGTACGCTCGCTCACCGACGCTCTCCTCGCCCAGGCCGCCGAGGCCGGTGGCCAGTTGACGCAGGCGGAGATCGCTCGTTCCGTCGAAGCCGCCGAGGTGACCCCGACTCAGGCCAAGAAGCTGTTGCGCGCCCTCTTCGAGGCGGGCGTGACGGTGGTGGCCGACGGGCGGACCGCCAAGGCTCCCGCGAAGAAGGTCGCGGCCGCACGCTCGGCGACCCCGGCCTCCAAGGCGACCACCGCCAAGGCGACACCCGCCAAACCCGCTGAGAAGCCCGCTGCGAAGCCGGGCGGCAAGACTCCGGCCCAGGGTGGCCCGATCGACGGTGACGCCGCTGAGGCGGTCGTCGAGCCGATCGAGAAGGCCGCCGCTGAACGCTCGCGTGAAGCGCCAGGAGTGCAGTCAGCGAAGAAGGCCGCCGCTCCGGCGGCGAAGAAGGCCGCCCCCGCCAAGAAGGCCGTCCCTGCGAAGAAGGCGGCCCCGAAGGCGGAAGGCGACGCCGACGAGGCCGATCCGAAGGCCGCCAAGAAGGCCGCGCCCGCGAAGAAGGGCGCACCGGCCAAGAAGGCCGCCGACGGCAAGGAGAAGGCGCCGGGCGAGGAGCCCGACGCCGAGGACCTCGAGGTCGAGGACCTCGCGGCCGACCTGGAGGACGTCGTCGTCGACGAGCCCGTGGAGATGGCCCAGGCCGCCGCCGCGGACGCCGCCGCCGCGGACGACTTCGACTGGGACGCCGAGGAGTCCGAGGCGCTCAAGCAGGCCCGCAAGGACGCCGAACTCACCGCCTCGGCCGACTCCGTCCGGGCGTACCTGAAGCAGATCGGCAAGGTTCCGCTGCTGAACGCCGAGCAGGAGGTGGAGCTCGCCAAGCGGATCGAGGCCGGGCTCTACGCCGCCGAGCGGCTGCGCGCGGCCGACGAGGGCGAACTGACCCTCACCCGCGACATGCAGCGTGACCTCCTCTGGATCTCCCGTGACGGCGACCGGGCCAAGAACCACCTGCTGGAGGCCAACCTCCGGCTCGTGGTCAGCCTGGCCAAGCGGTACACCGGCCGCGGCATGGCGTTCCTGGACCTGATCCAGGAGGGCAACCTGGGTCTGATCCGCGCGGTGGAGAAGTTCGACTACACCAAGGGCTACAAGTTCTCGACGTACGCCACCTGGTGGATCCGGCAGGCGATCACGCGGGCGATGGCCGACCAGGCCCGCACGATCCGCATCCCGGTGCACATGGTCGAAGTGATCAACAAGCTCGGCCGCATACAGCGTGAGCTGCTCCAGGACCTCGGACGTGAGCCCACGCCGGAGGAGCTGGCCAAGGAGATGGACATCACCCCGGAGAAGGTGCTGGAGATCCAGCAGTACGCCCGGGAGCCCATCTCGCTCGACCAGACGATCGGCGACGAGGGCGACAGCCAGCTCGGCGACTTCATCGAGGACTCCGAGGCGGTCGTCGCGGTCGACGCGGTCTCCTTCTCGCTGTTGCAGGACCAGCTTCAGCAGGTGTTGCAGACGCTCTCCGAGCGCGAGGCGGGCGTCGTGCGGCTGCGCTTCGGCCTGACCGACGGCCAGCCACGGACGCTGGACGAGATCGGCCAGGTCTACGGGGTGACCCGGGAGCGCATCCGGCAGATCGAGTCCAAGACCATGTCGAAACTGCGGCACCCGTCGCGCTCGCAGGTCCTGCGCGACTATCTCGACTAAGTCCATAAGAGAACACTCGACGCGTCTCACAACGCAGGAACAGGGCCCCCGAGCGGGGCCCTGTTCGCGTTCAGCGAACAGTCCCCCTTCTGAGGCCCAGAAACCGGACATTGAGCGCGACGGGCGGAGTTTTCGTGGCATACAGTGGGGCGGAATTGCCGTGGATTTTCCTCCAACACTCCACCGAACGTGTCGGTCTGGTCACCGTGCGTACGAACTCAGGGGTGTGACCGGACCGCTATCGCAAAGTCCGTGTTGACGTGGCACGCTGGGGGAACGCAAGGTTGGGGCACGTGAGGCCCTTCATTTGTCCCAACCGAACCGTGTGGTCCGCCCCCGGTGTGAGCTGAATCCAAGCTCGGATCGGGAAGCCCGTCCACGGCACCGACGTTGGAGGGTGAGTGGGCGTAAGGAAGGAACCGCCGGCAGGCTCGGCGGAGAACGAACGGACCAGCATCGGTGACGATCAGAGGAGGCCGGGCATGACAGCGACCCTCACGCCGCCGCCGGAGACGGCGACAGCTCACGACGCCGATGAGCGCTGCGATCGGTGCAACGCGGCAGGCAAGCTGCGCATCGTGCTCGCCGGCGGGGGCGAACTGGTGTTCTGCGGGCACCACGCCAACAAGTACGCCGACGACCTGGTGAAGATCACGGTCGACTACACGGTCGAGCCCGACTTCACCTGGCGTGGCAGCGAGCTTATTGCGAAGAACTGACCCCCGAACGGTGTGACCTAGACCTAGAAACCCCGTCGTGCCGGGTGTGCGGCACGGCGGGGTTTTCGCATGTCCGGTACGCCCCGCCGATAGCATTCCCCGGTGGACTCGGGTGAAGCGCTGCTCATCGCCGACCTGACCGGCGTGGCGGTCTTCGCGGTCTCCGGCGCCTCGGCCGGGGTCTACAAGCACCTCGACGCCTTCGGCGTGGTCTTCGTGGGCTTCGTCGCCGCCCTCGGTGGTGGGATCTTCCGCGACCTGGTGATCGACACGGTCCCGCCGCTGGCCTTCGCCGACTGGCGCTACTCCGTCACGGCGGTCGTCGCCTCCCTCGCGACGTTCTGGCTGCATCCGCACCTCGGCAAGATCGTGCGGACCATCCTGACCCTCGACGCCGCCGGGCTGGCCCTGTTCACCGTCACAGGCACGCTGAAGGCGCTGCACGCGCCGACCCCCGTCCCGGCCGTCGGGGCTTGTTTCATCGGCATGCTCACCGGCATCGGCGGCGGACTCGCCCGCGACCTGCTCACCGGAGAGATCCCGCTGGTCCTGCGCCGCGAGATCTACGCCGTCGCGTCGCTCGTCGGCGCCGCGGTCGTCGCCGCGCTGAACTGGCTGAACGAGGACGAGGTCGTCCCGCTGTTCCTGGCCGGGCTGCTCGTCTTCGTGATCCGGATGATCGCGGTCAAGCGCCAGTGGTCCGCGCCGACCGCCCGGCCGGTCGTGGCCGGGCCGACCGGCTGGCCGACGACCCCGCTCCGCCGCCGCCGCGCCGGCTCCTGGCCATCGCCGCCAGCCGCGACACCACCCCCACCAGACGCGGAGTCGCCCGGCGACACGCGGAGCCGACCAGAGCCGGGCAGCCCGGGCGGGGGCTCCGAAAAGGACAGCGAGCCAGGCCAGGGACCTGACGCACCCACCCGGTAAAGTTTGGCGGTGCCACTCGACATCGCTCGCCCCAAGCCTGATCCGGATACCTTTCCCGCTCTGCGGGCCTGGCAGCGCAAAGCTCTCGTCGAGTACCTCCGGCGCCGGTCGCCCGACTTCCTCGCGGTCGCGACGCCGGGTGCGGGGAAGACCACATTCGCCCTTCGCATCGCGGCCGAACTGCTCGCCCACGGCACTGTCGAGCGGGTCACCGTCGTCGCGCCCACCGAGCACCTGAAGACCCAGTGGTCACAGGCCGCGGCCCGGGTGGGCATCCAGCTCGATTCGGCCTTCCGCAACTCCGACGGGCACGCCTCCCGCGACTTCCACGGCGTCGTGGTGACTTACGCGCAGGTCGGCATGGCGCCGATGGTCCACCGCCGGATGACCATGACGAAGCCGACACTGGTCATCCTGGACGAGATCCACCACGCCGGCGACTCCCGGAGCTGGGGCGACGGCGTACTCCAGGCCTTCGAGCCGGCCGAGCGGCGGCTGATGCTGACCGGCACACCGTTCCGGTCCGACGACAACCCGATCCCGTTCGTGGAATATGTCCGCGACGGCGCCGACGGGCTGCCCCGCAGCCGGGCCGACTCCACCTACGGGTACGCCGACGCGCTGACCGACGGGGTCGTACGCCCGGTGATCTTCCTCGCGTACTCCGGGGAGACGCGGTGGCGGACCAGTGCCGGGGATGAACTCGCCGTCCGGCTCGGCGAGCCGATGACACAGGACGTCGTGGCCCAGGCCTGGCGGACGGCGCTGGACCCGTCCGGCGACTGGATGCCGCAGGTGCTGCGCGCCGCCGACGCCCGGCTCCAGGTCAAACGGGCCGGTGGGATGCCCGACGCCGGTGGCCTGGTCATCGCCTCCGACCAGCAGGCCGCCCGGGCGTACGCGAAGCTGCTGGAACGGATCACCGGCGAGAAGGCGATCGTCGTGCTGTCCGACGACGCCGGTTCCTCCAAGCGGATCGCCGACTTCGCCGCCGGCCAGGAGCGGTGGCTCGTGGCGGTCCGGATGGTCTCCGAGGGCGTCGACATTCCTCGCCTCGCCGTCGGCGTGTACGCCACCAGCGCCTCGACGCCGTTGTACTTCGCCCAGGCGATCGGCCGGTTCGTCCGGGCCCGCCGCCCGGGCGAGACGGCCAGCGTCTTCCTGCCGAGCGTCCCGCACCTGCTCGGGCTGGCCTCCGAGATGGAGATGCAGCGCGACCACGTGCTCGGCGCGCGGAACAAGCGCGAGGGGTTCGACGACGACCTGCTCGAACGCGCGCAGCAGAGCGAGGACGCCAGCGGTGAGCTGACGAAGAAGATCGAGGCGCTGTCGGCCACCGCCGAGCTGGATCAGGTGATCTTCGACGGCGCGACGTTCGGCCTGCCGGCCCAGGCCGGTACGCCGGAAGAGGAGGAGTTCCTGGGGCTCCCCGGGCTCCTCACGCCGGATCAGGTGGCTGCGCTGTTGCAGAAGCGTCAGGCGGAGCAGGTGGCCGCCGCGCGGCGGCGGTCGAACGCAGCCGCCACCGCGGCGGTGGCGGGCGGCGTACCGGCGCAGCCGCGGGACATGTCGGCCGCCGAGCGCCGCCTGCATCTGCGGCGGCAGCTGAACGCGCTGGTGGCGGCCCATCACCATCGGACGAATCTGCCACACGGCAAGATCCATGCCGAGTTGCGGCGGCTCTGCGGTGGACCGCCCAGCGCTCAGGCGACGATCGAGCAGCTCGAGGAGCGGATCGCCACCATCCAGACGATGGCCTGAACCGGCCCGGATATGAGGAAGCCCCGCTCACGCGGGGCTTTCACAGGGAAATGTGTCACTCCTCAAGCGACTCGTAGATCTCCTTGCACTCCGGGCAGACCGGGAAGCGGCTGGGGTCGCGAGACGGAACCCACACCTTCCCGCACAGCGCCCGGATCGGGGTGCCCTCGACCAGGGCAGCCATGATCTTGTCCTTCGGCGCGTAGTGCGAGAAGCGCTCGTGGTCGCCCTCTTCGACGAGGCGATAATCAGTGTCGGTGCGCTCTTCGATGAGCGTGCCGGTCTCAGGGGTCGTACTCACCCGTCAAGTCTCTCAGAGTCTGGGCGAGTCGGCGAGTGGGTTGCCAGGGAGGCTCTCGGCTGAGCTGCCAGGAGTGCAGTCTGCACCTACCAGCGGCGGAGTGTCCGACCCGCCCGCTAGGTTGGTCTTGTGAGCATCAGGTTGAGTGAGGAAGTGGCGGCCGCCGTCGAGGACGGTTCGCCGGTGGTGGCGCTGGAGAGCACGATCGTCTCGCACGGACTGCCCCGACCGGACAATCTTCGCATTGCCCGCGAAATCGAGGAAACCGTCCGAAAGAACGGCGCAATTCCGGCGACGATCGGCATGGTCGAGGGGGAGCTGATCGTCGGCCTGTCCGACGACGAGCTGACCCGGCTCGCCACCCGCGACGACGTCGTCAAGCTGTCCGTCCGCGACCTCGCGACGGCGGCCGCGAAGAAGGCCGACGGCGCGACCACGGTGGCCAGCACCTCCGCCATCGCCGCGGCGGTCGGCATCGGCGTCTTCGCCACCGGCGGGCTCGGCGGCGTCCACCGGGAGGCCAACCAGACCTTCGACGAGTCCGCCGACCTGATCACGCTGGCCAAGACGCCCATCGCGGTGGTCTGCGCGGGGGTGAAATCGATCCTCGACGTCGGGGCGACCCTGGAGCGCCTCGAGACGCTCGGCGTCGGCGTCCTCGGCTACCGCACGCGCCGCTTCCCCGGGTTCTTCATCACCGACTCCGGCTTCGACCTGACCTGGTCGGTCGAGAGCCCCGACGAGATCGCCGAGGTGATGAAGGCGCAGAACGATCAGGGCCTGCACGAGGCCGGCCTCATCGTGGCCAACCCGCTGCCCGTCGACGAGCAGCTCGATCCGGACCTGCACGACCGGACGCTCGCCGACGGCCTGCGTCTGGTGGCCGAGCGCAAGATCACGGGCAAGGACGTCACGCCCGCCCTGCTCGCCCACTTCCACTCCGCCACCGAGGGCAAGAGCCTGGAGGTCAACGTGCGGATCATCCTTCACAACTCCGCGCTGGCCGCCCAGATCGCGGCGGCCACCAGCCGGATGTGATGCCGGTGACCACCATCTGCTGCGTCGGCGACATCATCACCGACGTCCTCGCCGCCCTGCTGGCCCCGCTCGCGCCGGACTCGGACACGCCCGCGCACATCCAGGTCGTAGGCGGCGGCCAGGCCGCGAACACCGCGTCCTGGCTGGCCGCGTCCGGGGCCGACGTGGTGCTCGTCGGCGCGGTCGGCGACGACCAGGCCGGCCGGGAGCGGGTCGCCGAACTCACCGCGGCCGGCGTCCGCGTGGCCGCCCAGGTCTGCCCCGGGTCGGCCACCGGCGCCATCGTCGTCCTCTCGACGCTGCACGGCCGCAGCATGGTCACCGACCGTGGGGCGAACCTGCTGCTCACGCCGGAATCGGTGGAGGCCGGGCTGAGCAACGCCGGCCGACTGCACCTCTCGGCGTACACCTTGCTTGATCCAGGCTCGCGGCCCGCGGGCCGGCACGCGCTCGACCAGGCGCTGGCCCGCGGCATCCCGGTGAGCGTCGACGCGGCCTCCGCGCACCCGCTCGAGCAGGTGGGTGCCGAGCTCTTCTTCTCCTGGGTACGCGGAGCGCAGGTCCTGCTCGCCAACAGTGATGAAGCGCGCGTCCTGGCCGGGGAAGGCAGCCCGGAGGAGCAGGCGCGCCGGCTGGCCGACGCGGTCGGCGGGTCGGCGGTCGTCAAGCTCGGCGCGGGCGGGGCGGTCTGGGCGCTGCCGGACGGCGAGCTGTTGACCGCGCCCGCACCGGAGGTACGCCCCCTCGACTCGACGGGGGCGGGAGACGCCTTCGCCGCCGGGTTGATCGGCGCACTGGCCGCCGGAGCCTCGCCGGAGCAGGCGCTGAACGCGGCCACCGCACTTGGCTCGCAGGCTGTCACGACACTGGGAGCCAGGCCGCCGGTGCGCGTTCCCTCAGAAGTGGGACTATGAGTGCATGGCTCGCAACGCCCCCATCCTGATCACCGACGCTGAGCCGAGCCTCGACAAGCAGCGGCACAGTCGGGAGATCCGCTATCTGCTCATGATGTCGCTGCGGGCCGTCTGCCTCATCGTGGGCTCGGTGCTGGCGGTGATGCAGGTCCCGCTGCTGTGGCTGTGGCTGCTGCTCTGCGGGCTCGGCATGGTCTTCCTGCCCTGGATGGCCGTCCTCGTCGCCAACGACCGCCCGGTCAAGCCGGAGCACCGGTGGCGTCACAAGCCGCGCGCCGCGACCGGCACCTCCCCGCGCGAGCTGCCCACCAAGCCGACCGGAAAGACCATCGACGCAGATCATGAGTGAGCTGATCATCGGCGTGGACGGGCTGGCCCGATGCCCCTGGGGCGCGAGTACGCCCGACTACGCGATCTACCACGACACCGAGTGGGGTCAGCGGATCGAAGGCGACGACGCGCTGTTCGAACGGCTCACCCTGGAGGGGTTCCAGTCCGGCCTGTCCTGGCTGACCATCCTGCGGAAGCGGGAGAACTTCCGGGCCGCGTTCGCCGGATTCTCCATCCCGGCGGTGGCCGGCTTCGGGGCGGACGACGTCGAGCGACTCATGGCCGACACCGGGATCGTCCGCAACCGGGCGAAGATCGAGGCGGCGCTGCACAACGCCCGAGTCGCCGACACCCTGGACCTCTCCGAGTTGCTGTGGTCCTTCGCGCCCCCGCGACGGCCCCGCCCGGCGGCGCTGGGCGCCGTCCCAGCGGTCACCCCGGAGTCCACGGCGATGGCGAAGGCATTGCGCAAACTCGGGTTCCGCTTCTTCGGCCCGACCACGGCGTACGCCCTCATGCAGGCGACCGGCATGGTCGACGACCACCTGTCCGGCTGCCACGTCCCCCTCCCCTCCTGACCGCCCCTCTCTCGCCCCCGCTCGCCCCGTTGATCAGGGAGTTAACTGCGGTCTCGGCGGCGCGTCGAGGGGGCAAACTCCATGATCAACGCAAAAGCGGCGCGCCGGCTGAGGGGCCGGCGCGCCGATCGAGTTGTGGGGAGGTGCTGGGAGTCAGGCGGCGTACACGGCCAGGCGGCCGGCGCGCTCGGGCTGCCGGAGCTTCGACAGCGTCGTCTTCTCGATCTGGCGGATGCGCTCGCGGGACAGGCCGAACTCCTTGCCGACCTCGTCCAGGGTGCGCTGCCGGCCGTCGTCCAGGCCGAACCGCAGCCGGATCACGGCCTGCTCGCGCTGGCTGAGGGTGGCGAGCACGAAGGCCACCTCGCCGCGCAGCTGCCCCATGGCCACACTGTCCTCAGTAGCCGGAGCGGCACAGGAGACGAAGTCCCCCAGCGCGCTCTCGCCGTCGTCGCCGACGGCCTGGTCCAGACTGACCGGCTCACGGTCGTAGGACATCAGCTCGATGACCTGGTACTCCGGGACCTCCAGGGCAGCGGCGAGCTGCGCGATGGAAGGCTCCCGGCCCAGCTGGACCGCGAGGTCACGGCGTACGCGGACCATGCGGTTCACCTGCTCCACCATGTGCACCGGAATGCGGATCGTGCGGGCCTGGTCGGCCATCGCCCGCGTGATCGCCTGCCGGATCCACCAGGTGGCGTACGTCGAGAACTTGTAGCCCTTGGTGTAGTCGAACTTCTCCACCGCGCGGATCAGACCCAGGTTGCCCTCCTGGATCAGGTCCAGGAACGCCATGCCGCGGCCGGTGTACCGCTTGGCCACGCTGACCACGAGCCGGAGGTTGGCCTCCAGCAGGTGATCCTTCGCGGCACGTCCCTCGGCTACGACGATAGCGAGGTCCTTGGCGGCTTCGCAGACGGAGCCCGTCTCGTGGGCCGCCTCCAGGAGGTGCTCGGCCATCAGCCCGGCCTCCACCCGGCGCGCCAACTCGACCTCCTGCTCCGCGGTGAGGAGCTTGGTCTTGCCGATCGCGTTCAGGTAAGCCCGGACCAGGTCCGAAGAGACACCGCGCTCGTCGACGGCGTCCAGGTCGTTCGTGATGACCGTTACGGCGGTGTCGTCCATCGTCTCTCCCCGTTCACTGAACATGAGAAGAGCTTGCACTCGGGCGCGTGAAGTGACGGTGAGGTGACTCAACCCGGAGTGTGGCGTGGCTTACGCTTGCCCGCGAACGTGAAGGTCATGGGGAGGAACAAAACGTGTTGAACCGGCTGCGCCAGGTCTTCGGCGCCGGTGGACCGAGCGTCGCCACTACGTTGCACGCCAAGCGAACCCAGCCCGGGGGCGACGTCACCGGCGTCGTCCAGGTGGTCGGCGGCTCGCGGCCGGTCACCGTCTCGAAGGTCGTCCTCGGACTGTCCACAAAGGTATGCGTCGACGGCGACGACACCCACTTCGACGACGTGTTCTTCGCCCGCCAGGCGTTGACCGGATCGTTCGGGCTGGCCCCGGGCGAGGAGCGCGAATTCCCGTTCGAATACCTCGTTCCCTACGAGACTCCACTGACGATGATCGCCGGGCAGCGACTCGGCTCGGTCGAGCTGGGGCTGCGTACGGAGTTGGAGGTCGCCCGCGCGTTCGACCGCAGCGATCTCGACCCGATCGAGACGACTCCCCTGGCGGCACAGGAGACGGTCGTCAAGGCCCTGCTGGATCTCGGTTTCCGCATCCTTCGGTCCGATGTGGAGCACGGTACGCTCCGCGGAGTCGACCAGACGCTGCCGTTCTTCCAGGAGATCGAGTTCCACCCCGCCGCCAAGTACGCCGCCATGCTCAACCAGCTCGAAGTCACCTTCGTGGCCGGCCCGGTCTCGACCCAGGTGGTCCTGGAACTGGATCGCCGCGGCGGCCTCATCCCTAATCGAGAGGTTTTCGGCCGGTTCGTCGTCGATCACTCGGCCCTGCGCGACACCGATTGGAAGGGCACGCTGGACGACTGGATCATGGAGTCGTGCCGGCGCGGCGGCCTCTTCTGAGCCGAAGTCGATCAGGCTCTTACGGAGTTGATCAGGGCGCTACGGACACGACACGCCGGTTGATCACGACCGTA
>JABFYB010000739.1 GCA_013361475.1 Hamadaea sp. | reverse complement strand
CGGTTGTTTCCGCGCGATCATGAACTATCGGTCGTGATCAACCGGCGTGTCGTGTCCACAGCGCCCTGATCAACTCCGTATGGGACTGATCAACTCGGGCGAGCGAGTGGGCGAGCGGGCGGGCGAGTCAGCGGGCGAGCGGGGTCAGCGGGGGAGGCGGGCGCTACGCAGTGCGGGCAGCGCGACGCAGCCGACGGCGGCGAGCACTTCGAGAGCGCCGCTCACCGTCATGGCGGGCACGAGGCCGAATAAGTCGGCCGCCCAGCCCACCGCAGCCATCACGAGCGGCGTGAGACCCAGGTTCGCCAGCGAGTTGACGCTCGACACCCGCCCCCGGAAGGCGTCCTCGGTGGCGGACTGGGTCAGTGAGCCGAGCAGGATGCCGGCCGGCCCGCTGGTGAGTCCGGCGACCGCGGTCGCAGCGACGGCGAGCGGGAGGCTGCCGGTGACGGCAGGGATGACGACGGCGATTCCCTGGAGGGCGAAGCACACTCCGGCGATCGGGCCGATGTGGCGTACGGGGCGGCGGCGGAGCATGGCGAGACCGGCCACGATGGCGCCGATCCCGAAGCCGGAGAGCAGCAGACCGACGCCGGTCGCGCCCCATCCGGACGACTGCGACGCCAACGCCAGGCCGACGTTCATCGGGCCGACGAACCCGAGGTTGCCGAGCAGGCCGACGAGGATCGTGGCCCGCAGTACGCGATGCCTGGCGATGTAGCGCAGTCCGTCCCGGAGGCCACTTTTCGAAGCATCCGATGTAGACAGCACCGCGGCGGAAGGCCTGAGCGAGCGCAGCGCGAGGACGGAGATCCCGAAGGTGACCGCGTTGACCACCAGCGCCGTCGGCAGGCCGCCGGTCGCCACCAGTACGCCGCCCAGCGGCGCGCCGAGGGTGAGGGCGAGCCGGTTCACCGTCGACGTCAGCGCGTTGCCGCCGGCGTACTGGGTCGGGTCGAGCAGGCGCGGTTGCAGTGCGCCCGCGGCGGGGAGGAAGACCGCGTCCGCCGCGCCGAACGCGAGGGCGACGACGACCAGCAGCAGTACGCTCGGCTGCCAGACCGCGACGGCCGCGGCGGCGACGCAGATCAGTCCGCGGACGAGGTCGCTGTGCACCATGAGGCGACGCGGATCCCGCCGGTCCACGAGGACGCCGCCGAAGAGCATGAGCGCCAGCCGGGGCAGCGCGCTGATCGACAGGAGCACACCGGCGACCCCCGGCGAGGCGATCTGCACGGCCGCCCAGGAGAGCGCGACGTACCAGACCTGGTCGCCGAGGACGGAGACGGCTTGGCCGGTGGCGTACCGGCGGAACTGGGGAACCCGATAGGCCGGGACGACCCGCGGAGCGGGGGCGTCGAGCAGGGTGGCGGTCATCAGGGGTCACGGCCTTTCGGGGAACGAGTGCAGGAAGAGGAAGACGTTCTGGCGGTCGCCGCCGACCGGCAGGTGCCGCGTCCGCGCGGCCCAGTCCTGCACGACCGTCATCAGCTCACGGTTCAGCTCGGCGAGTTCGCCGGCGGTCAGTCGCAGGAACGAGTCGCTGCTCATCGCGGCCTGCTGCCATTCGGGCGACCATTCGGTACGCGTCTGCTCATATCGGCGTACGCGTTCGAACTCGTCGATGACCATCTGGGCCTTCGCCGCGGACGCCACCGCGGTGCCTTCGGGGTCGCCGAATTCGAGGGCGGACCAGGAGACGGCGCCGGGCACGAGGCGCCACCAGCGTTCGCGACGGTCCCGGGCCAGCTCCGGCACGTCCTCGACGAACCCCCGCTTGGCCAGTTCCCGCAGGTGGTAGCTGGTCTGGCCGGGGTCGGTGCCGAGGCGCTTGGACAGCTCGCCGCCGGTGGCCGGGCCGATCTGGGCCAGCAGCCGGTAGATCTTCTGCCGGATCGGCTGGGCCAGCCCCTTGAGGATCTCCGGATCGGTGATGTCGCGCGTCATGAGAAGACCGTAGGAAGATCCGCGAGATTCCACAAGATTCCTACTGGATCTTATAGGGGTCAATGTGAGATCGTTGCGAGGTGGGCGAGCGTACGGTGCCGGTCGAGCTGTTGGCGCATCTGCGGCGAGCGAGGGACCACATCGACCGTCGCTACGGGGAACCGCTCGACCTCGAGAAGATCGCGGCGGTCGCCGGGGTGTCCAAGTTCCACTTCGCGCGCTGTTTCGAGGCCACCTACGGAGAGACGCCGATCCGCTACCTCACCCGTCGCCGCATCGAACGGGCGCAGGACCTGCTCCGGGTGGCCAACCTGACGGTCACCGAGATCTGCATGATCGTCGGGTTCAGCAGCCTCGGCTCGTTCAGTACGCGGTTCACCCAGCTCGTGGGGGAGACACCGACGGCGTACCGGGAGCGGTGGGCCGCGCGCGGCGGACCGCACATGCCCGGCTGCTACCTGTTCATGCGCGGGGTCTTCGACCACACCAAGACCGCCGGACCGGACCGGCCGCAGAGGGCAAGCTGAGAGTTGACCCGCGCAATCTGAAAGAAGCAGCCGGACCGGGGCTCCGGCTTACCGTGAACCCATGATTACGAACATCTCGCTGGTCACGGTGTACTGCCTCGACCAGGACAAGGCCCGCGACTTCTACGTGGACGTGCTCGGATTCGAGCTGCGCGTCGACGCCACCATGGCCGGCTTCCGCTGGGTCACCCTCGGTCACCCGAGCCAGCCCGAGCTGGAGGTGACCCTGATGGTCCCCGGCCCGCCGCTGAACGAGGAGGCCGCCGCCTTCTACCGCCGCCAATTGGAGAAGGGCGAGATGGGTGGGCTGGGGCTGCGGGTGGACGACTGCCGCAAGACCTACGAGGAGCTGGTCGACAAGGGTGTGACCTTCCTGCAGGAGCCGGCCGACCGTCCGTACGGCGTCGAGGCGGTCATGCGGGACAACTCCGGCAACTGGCTGGTCCTGGTCCA
>JABFYB010000623.1 GCA_013361475.1 Hamadaea sp. | reverse complement strand
TCATCGCCGCGTGGCTGCTTCCCGGCGTCGCGGGGTTGCCGCGGCTGAGCGACCTCGCCGAGGACGCCACGCGTACGGGGTTGCTGGCGCTGGCTGTGGCGATCCTGGCCGGGCTGCTGCTCGCCGCCGTCCAGACGCCCCTCTACCGGATTCTGGAGGGCTACTTCGGCTGGCCGCGCCCGTTCGTGGCGGCGGGTCGCCGTCGCATGCTGCGCCGTAAGCACCTGCTCGCCGACCGCCTCGATGCGGCGCGGATGGCCGACGCGGAGGCGAACGGGACGCTGGACGAGGACGGCGCCGCCGCGCTGGCCGCGATGCGGGCGCATCCCTTGGTGGGCCGCCATGTGGCCGCTGACGCCCGGCGCGGTCCGGTCCAACGTGGACTGCTGCACGAGCGGCTGCGCCGCTTCCCGGTGGACGACGGTCAAGTGGTGGCGACCCGGCTCGGCAACGCGATCCGGCGGCTGGAGGAGTACGGCTACGACCGGTACCGCCTCGACTCCCAGGTCTTCTGGTACGAGCTGACCGCGGTGGTGCCAGAGCGTACGGCGAAGCAGGTGGACCAAGCGCGGACCACCGTGGACTTCTTCGTCTGCCTGCTCTATGGGCACCTCATCGTGGCGGCGTTCGCCGTCGGCGCGGTGGCCTCCGGTGCGGCCGGCGGCTCCGTGGCGTTGTGGTCCACCGTGGCGGCAATGGTCCTGCTGTCGGTCGCCTGGTACCGGGCGGCCGTCATCACGACCGACGACTGGTCCGCCGCCGTACGCGCGATGGTCAACGTCGGGCGCGTACCCCTTGCCCAAGCGCTGGGCCTGCGGCTGCCGGACGGCCTCAGCGAGGAGCGTGCGATGTGGACGCTCAGCTCGCAGTTGACACGGCTGGCTTACGACGAGCGCGCCACCGACCTCGACAAGTACCGAGCCTCCGGCGGATCAGGGTTCTCGGTCGAATCTTGAGGAGAGATTCGACCGAGAACCCTGATCCAGCGCCAGAAGGCGTACGGGCGGGTCAGCTGAGCGGGGGGAGCGGGCAGTGCAGCAGGGAGCACACCGTCCGCAGTAGCTCGCCCTCGGCGACGGTGACCGTGCCGTCGGACGCGATGACCGCGACGATCGCCTGAACCAGGCGCGACTTGTCGTCCGGGACGAGCCCGTCCAGCGCGGCCCAGACCGATTCGAGTTCGACGACGCCCCGTGGGGGAGCGACGTACTCGGCCTGCTTGCCGGGCAGCAGGACGGCGACTCCGGCGTCGAAGGCGCTCTGGGCCCGGGTGGCGCTGACCGCGCCGGCCTGGGCGAGCACCGCCAGCAGGATGAGCGCGGCGTCGGTCGAGGTCGCGAGCGTACGCGACGGCTCCCGCCAGCCGGACTTCGGCTTCATCGACTCCTGGAGCTGATCGAGCAGCAACCGGGACAGGCAGTACTCGAAGACCGTCAGCCGGCCGTCGGCGTGGATCAGCGCGAAGACCGCGCCCAGCAACGCCTGCTGATCGGCGGCGGCCAGCGAGCGCAGCGCCGGGAAGGCGATCTCGGCCAACGGCAGGCGGTGCGCCGGAGCCAGGGTGGCCAGCTCCCCGGCTTCCGTCAGCGCGGCGTCGGCCATCCGTTGCCCGAGCTTTTCCAGCAGCGTCCGGTACTGCGCGTCCCGAGCCGCCGGGTCCTCCGCCATGAGCAGGCCCAGGACCAGCGGGCCGACGGTGTGCGGGTTGCGGGCGCGGACGAGCACCGCCTCGGGGATCTGACCGAGCAGCGCACCGGCCCGCTGGTAGGACTCGCTGGTCGGCGCGGCGACCTGAGTGACCACGACGGACGGCTGGACGGCGGCCTTCGGAGCGGCCGCGGGCGCGACCGGCGGGGGCGGGGCGAAACCGAGGGCGATGTCCTCCTGCTGCCCGTCCGGCGGCTGCTGCGACCACTGCTGGGCCAGCCGGTCCAGCTCGGCGGGGTCGAACTCCGGCTCCAGCACCTTGATGCGGTCGGCCAGCGGCGGGTGGGTGGCGAACAACGAGCTGAGGCGGCGGCCGGAGCCGAACAGCATGTGCCCGACCTCCTCCTCGCGCGGGTTGCGGATCTGCGACCCGGTCGGCAGCCCGCCGATCTTCTTCAGCGCTCCCGCGATGCCGGAGGTCTGCCGGGTGAACTGCACAGCCGAGGCGTCGGCCAGGTACTCCCGCTGCCGCGACACCGAGGCCTGGATGAGCCGACCGGCGAAGACGCCGATGAGCCCGGCGCCGACCATGGCGATTCCGATCAGCGGCAACGGGTTGCCGCCGGACTTCTCGCCGTCTTTGGAGCGGTTGCCGCCGCCCGCGAAGAAGCCCCACCGCAGCAGCTCCCGGCCGATGACGGTGAGGAAGAGGATGCCGAACAGCAGCCCGATCAACCGGATGTTGAGCCGCATGTCGCCGTTGAGGACGTGGCTGAACTCGTGCGCGATCACGCCCTGCAACTCGTCGCGATTGAGCCGGTCGAGGGAGCCCTGGGTGACGGCGACCGCCGCGTCCGTCGGCGACCAGCCCGCGGCGAAGGCGTTGATGCCCTGCTCCTGGGGCAGCACATACACCTCCGGCACCGGTACGCCGGACGCGATGGCGATCTCCTCGACCACGTTGCGCAGCCGCCGGAGCTGGGGGTTCGTGGTGTCCTGCGGCACGAGGACGCCGCCCAGTTCGATGGCGACCTTGCCACCGCCGCCCCGCAGGCTGACCGTCCGGAACAGGCTGGCCAGCCCGATGGACAGGCCGGTCACGAAGGCGGCGGCGACCGCCAGCCCGGCGATCGTCGTGGGATCGGAGTCCCAGGCGCCGAACGCCGTGATCACCGCCAGCGAGACGGTGACGATGATGCCGATCACGGCTACGACGAAGAGCACCACCAGGCGCGCCGACATGCGGCGGACCTGTTGCTGGCGGCCGAAGAAGTCCATCCGAGGGGTCCGTCCGGGCTCAGAACTGCACCTTGGGCGCCTGCCGCTGCTGCGGGTCCTCGATCTCCAGCAGCGCGGCCGGGCCGAAGCCGCCGACGCCCGCGACCACGTTGGACGGGAAGACCTCACGCTTGTTGTTGTAGGCCATCACGGAGTCGTTGTAGGCCTGGCGGGCGAACGCCACCCGGTTCTCGGTGCTGGTCAGCTCCTCGGAGAGCTGCATCATGTTCTGGTTGGCCTTCAGGTCGGGGTAGGCCTCGGCGACGGCGAACAACCGGCCCAGCGCCTGGGTCAGCATGCCCTCGGCCCCGCCCAGCTCCTGCATCGCGGCCGGGTCGCCGGGCTTGCCGGTGGCGGCGGACTGCGCCGCGACCGCCCGGGTCCGCGCCGCGGTGACGGCTTCGAGCGTCTCCCGCTCGTGCTTGATGTACCCCTTCGCCGTCTCCACCAGGTTGGGGATCAGGTCATGCCGCCGGGTGAGTTGCACGTCGATCTGGGCGAAGGCGTTCTTGTACGCGTTGCGCGCGCGAACGAGCCCGTTGTAGACGGACACGCCCCACCCGCCGACGACCAGCACGATCAGAACCAGACAGACGATGCCGATCAGCCATTCCATGGCGCTCTCCTTGGGCAGCGGGACAGTTCCCCCTTGGGATCTCCACCTCAGCCTAGGCAATGGAGTCCACTGGGGCTGATCAACGGGGGACCGGTCCCAGATCGGCCCGGCCCCCACGCAGCGATCAAGCGGCCGGCCGGAGCTTGCTCAAGTCCGGCGGACCCGAGCGGGGGTCGTGCAGCGGGCCGATGTGCACGGCGGCCACCCGCTGGTCGTCCCCGTCCCCCACGGCCACGATGGTGACCCGGTAGCGGCCGGAGCTGTCCTTGCCCTGATGTGTCGTGTGCTGGTCGAGTACGCCGATCACCACGGCCGCGCCGCCGTGGCCGTGCACCTGGGCGTCCTCGACCGCGACGGCCTGGTTCTCGAGCCCCTGGCCGAACCGGGCGAGCCATTGCGACCGGTTCAGCACGAAGCCGAACGGACCCACGCCGACGAATTCGTCCGCCAGCACCTGGTCGAGAGCGTCAGCGTCGTTCCCCTGCTCGGCGGCGGTCCAGCGCTGGACGAGATCGAGTACGGTCATGATCCTCTCCCTAAACTTGGTGTTGCCCCAATTTTAGAGCCGCCCTAAGATTAACGCCATGGGGTTGCGTGAAGTCAAGAAGGAGCAGACCCGGCGGCACCTCGCCGAGGTCGCGGGCCGGTTGTTCGCCGAGCGCGGGTTCGATCGCGTGACCGTCGCCGAGGTGGCCCGCGAGGCGCAGGTCGCCGAGGCGACCGTCTTCAACTACTTCCCGGCCAAGGAAGACCTCTTCTACTCCCGGTTCGAGAGCTTCGAGAGCAGCCTCGTGGCCGCCGTACGCGACCGTGCTCCGGGCGAAACGGCGCTGGCCGCGTTCCGGGGTCGCCTCATGGAGACCGGTGGCCTGCTGGCCCAGGTCGCCACCGATCCGGAGGCCTGGGAGCGGCTGCGTACCCTCAACCGCGTCATCTCCGGCAGCGCCGCTTTGCGTACGCGGGAGCAGCGGGTCATGGCGGAGGCGACCGTGGAACTGGCCGGCGTCCTCGCGGCGGAGCCGGGCGGCGACGCGGTCACGGCGTACGTGGTCGCCAACGCTTTGATGGGCGTACACCGGGCGCTCATCGATCACGTCCGCAGAGCCGTCGTGGCCGGTGTCGCGCCCGGGCGGATCGCCGCGGAGACCACCGATTTCGGCGTACGCGCCTTCGACTTGCTCGCCAGCGGGCTGGGCGGGGAGTCGTGACACGGTTCGGCTCGCGTACGCGATGGGACGAGCCGTGGGGCCCGCCGCAAGACGAGCCCCACGGCCCCGGGGTCACGCGATCATCGCGCAGATGTCCTTCTCGGTGCCCTGAGCGGACGTGATGGTCCGGCCCGTGGCGGCGAGTTCGGCGGTGTAGCGGCCGGTGATCAGGTAGAGCCCGGCGGCGTGGTTGTTGACGCGGTCGGCGCGGAAACCGAGGACGATCGGGCCGGACCAGTCCCAGGTCTGGCTGCCGTCGGCGTGATAGGTGACGACGTGAGCGTGGCCGCTCGCATTGACGGTGGCCGACATGCCGGTGTCCAGATTGGTCACCTTGACCGTCAGCGGGCCGACGTACTCCTCCTGGAGTTCCGGCTCGGTGGCGACGACCCGGCCGCGGACGCCGTCGATCGGTTCTTCCAGCCGGACGGGGAAGGCGCACAGCGCGCCGCCGGGAACCTCGGCGGGTTCGCTGGGCGTCGGGAACCAGCCGGAGTCGCCGTAAGGGCTCTCCTGCTGCCCGGCCGCGGTGGCGGGGCCGACGACGGCGGTGACGCCGACGGCAGTGGTCAGGGCGGTGATGGCGAGTGCTCGGATTAGACGCACGAGGGGTGTCTCCTCACGATCGAACTAACCAGGTACCTCCACTTAACTGGTTAGCCCGTCCGTCAGGTTGTCGTAGATCGCCGCGAGCTTCGCGCGGTTGTCCGGATTGCTCAGCAGGGGGTCGGAGTCGACCCACTGACCGACCGCGCCCACGCCGTACGGGATCGCCTTCAGCCCAGGGTCGGTGACCTCCGCCAGCAACGAGAACGGCACCTCGTCGGCGATCGTCCGGAAGGGACGGTCGAAGAACCGGGCCGTCGCCGTCTCCGGTCCGGGGCGCCCGTTCTCCCGTTGCACCTTCAAGAGCAGCTCGGCCGCGTCGAGGACGGCCTGCTCCCGGACGCGCCAGTCCGCCGCGCTCAGCAGCCGGGACAGCGGTTCGGCCAGCGTTTCCTTCGCCGGGAGCAGCGCTTCGCGCCATTTGGCGTACGGCGCCCAGCGCCGGTGGACGAGATAGGACAGCTCCATCAGGTCCCCGGCCAGAGCCGCCGAGATGATCCGCGACTGGAGTTCCTGACCTCGCTCAGCGGTACGCCCGATGAACGACATCCGCATGCCGATCCGGATCCAGGCGGTGGCCAGCACGAACCGGTCCACCTCGGCGGGGTACCAGCGCAGCGACTCGCGGAGCGGACCCAGTTCGCCGGTGGTGTCGGTGAAGACGGCGCCCGCGGTGACCTCCAGGACGCCCTGGCCGGTGACGGTCAGCCAGCCCTTCGTCGTCAGTTCGCGGCCGGGGGAGGGTCGCGTACCGAGGCGGCTGGCCGCGAAATCGGTCACCGTCGCCACCTCGACCTGGTGCGACTCGGTGCGGTTCCACGTCACGGGGAAGCGCACGGGATGGCCCGCGTACTCGGCCGGCAGCTCCGCTTCGAGCACCGTGTGCACGGACTCCACGCGAGCGCGGTCGGCGTCGGGCAGGAGCAGGGTCAGCCGGCACCCCCAATCGTGATCGCGGCTGATCTCGTCGTCGAGCCCGAGCATGTCCGAGCCGGAACCCAGCCGGGCGGTGGCATGGCGCAGCTCGGGGAGGTGCCGCGTGAGCAGCGGCTCGACGACGTCGGCGGCGAACGCCCGGGAGAGGTCGATGCCCTTCATGATCGCAGCAAACCGGAAATCCCGGCCGACATGCAACGTAATTCCGCTTCGATGGCGTCTCCCGCACAGATGATCTCTACAAGAAGGGGGACTTGCATGAGCGACCGCAGGTCGATCATCAAACAGCACAGCCCCAGTCACGCGGGCGCCGGCCGCAGGACGGTGATCGCATGACCACTGCCATGAGCCGCCGGGCCGCGCTCGGATTCGGTAGCGTCGCAGCTGCGACCGCCGTGTTCGGCACCGCCGACTCCGCCGCCGCCGAGGAGGCCAGCCTGTCCGTGTCCGCCCAAGCCACCCCGGAGCAGGCCGCCGCCGCGATCAGCCTGGTCTACAAGGCCGCCACGAAGAGGGCCGGGGGCACCTGGAACGCCAAGGTCAGCGTCGAAGGCGCGGCCGGGCCGATCACCGCTGTAGACGAGGGCGTCGACGACACCGTCGAGGCGTACAGCGTGAACAAGATCCCGGTCGCTATCGCGGTGCTCGACAAGGTCGACCGCGGGCTGCTCTCGCTCGACCAGCGCATCGAGGTCACCTCCGCGATCGTCATCCCCGGCGGCGACGGCATCTTCAGCCTCGACGGGGCGTACCCCAGCTCGGTCACCCTGGGTCACGCGCTCGCCGCGCTGCTCACGGTCTCCGACGACACGGCGGTACGCCTCTGCGGGCTGGTCGCCCCGGCGTTGGAGATCAACCAGATCCTCGTCGCCAAGGGCTTCCCGCGTACGCAGGTGGAGCCGGTCGCCAACCCGAACCGCTTCTTCCTCGGCACCACCACTCCCACGGAGCTGCACAACCTGCTCCGGGCGCTGGTCCGGGGCGACCTGCTCAGCCCGGCGTCCACCGCGTACCTGCTGGGTGTCCTCCGGTCGCCGATCGCCTTCACCGACGGCGTACGCCGGGAGATGTCCTCCGACGAGCGGGCCCGCATCGCCACCAAGGCGGGCTGGTTCGACGACGGCCGCAACGAGGCCGGGATCATCTTCGACACCGCGGGCGCGCCCCTGCTCACGTACGCCTTCTTCGCGCGAGGTCAGGCGCACCCGGAGGACTTCGGGGCGACACACCCGGCGGTGCAGGCGCGGGCGGCCATGGGCCGGGCGTTCCTGAGCATCCTCGCCCGGCTGTCCGGGCCGGCCGAGCTCGCCACGCTCACCGCGCGGACCTACCGCCCCTCCAACGGCGGCTAGCCCTTCCGCCCTTCGCTGTCAGCGGCGGATTCTCAGCGCTGGATCAGGGTTCCGTGTCGAATCTTGCCCCAAGATTCGACCGAGAACCCTGATCCAGCGCTTTCGGGAGAGCGAGATCGTCAGGTGACGATCAGGACCGCCACGCTCGCCGCCAGCACGGCGGCGGCCGTGGCGGCTCCGGTCAGGACGAATTTGCGCCAGTCGATCGCGACACCCCGGTTGCGGCAGTGCTCCGCCCAGATCAGCGTGGCGAGCGACGCCCACGGCGTGATCAGCGGGCCGACGTTGGTGCCGATGAGCAGCCCGAGCAGCTGCGTGTGGTTGGCCTCCGGGATGACCGCCTCGCCCGCGACGTAGCTGGGCAGGTTGTTGAGCAGATTGGCGAATCCGCCGCCGGCCACCGCCGCACGCCAGGTGCCCTCCGCGCCGGGATCGGTGCCGATGAGCGAGGTCATCATCGAGTCGAGACCGTGCTGGCCGACCGTCTCGACGACGAGGAACAGGCCGGTCACGAAGACGACGAGCCGCCAGGGGATCAGCCGCCAGCTCAGGTGCCGCCGTCCCCACTTCGCGAACGCGGCGACCAGGACAGCTGTGCAGACCGGAGTCATGTACTCCAGGGGCACGTCCAGGAGCAGGCCGGTGATGAAGACGGCGCAGCAGACGGAGGCGACCCAGAACAGTGGACGGTTGGCCGCCCGGTGCGGCGCGGGCGGGGTGTACCGCGGCGGGTTGCGCCGCCAATAGAAGATCCAGAGACAGCCCGCGACCACCACGATCGCGGCGACCTGGGGCAGCACCATCCGCTCGGCGAAGGCGACCGGGCTGAGCTGTACGCGATCGGCGGCGAGGAGGTTGGTGAGGTTGGAGACCGGCAGCAACAGGCTCGCCGTGTTGGCCAGCCACACCGTCGTCATCGCGAGCGGCAGCGGAGCGACCCCGGCGCGGACGGCGGTCGCGAGCATGACCGGCGTGAGCAGGACGGCGGTCGTGTCGAGGTTGAGGAACATCGTGGTCAGCGCGGCGAAGGCCAGGCACAGCCAGAACAGGGCGACGTTGCTGCCCCGGGCGGCGATGGTCACGCGCGCGGCGATGACGTCGAAGACCTCGGCCTCGGCGGTCAGCTCGGCCAGGATGACCACGGAGAACAGGAAGATCAGGATCGGGAGGATGCGCTTCAGCGTCTCGCTCGCGTCGTGCGTCGGCAGGAGACCGGTCGCGGTCGCCAAGCCGCCCGCGACGAGCAGCGCGATCGCGAGCCAATCCATGCCGCTGAGCCGGCCGAGGAGCCGGCGCGGTGCCGCCGGCGCGACCGCCGAGGTGGCGGAGAGCTCTTCGTCCATTGCCACCTCGCGACGCCGTCGTGTGCCCGTCTTCACCATGCGCTCGCCTCGCCCGAGCCGGGGCTGACGCCGGGATGGGTCATGAACCGGACACCCGAACAGGAACGCCGCATGATATCCACGTAGTGCCTTCGACAAGTGCGATGGAAGTGCCTTGCCAGAAAGTACAACAAGACCGCAAGGGCGAACGGGGGACGACCACGTGGCGGAACTGACCAGGCTCGGCGGCGCCGTCGAGAACATGACGTTCCTTCGGCTCGACGGTGAGCTGATCGTCGCGGCCAGCCGCAGCCAGGGCGTGGAACTGCGTACGGCGCCGGAGAACGAGGTCATCCGGGTGCTCGCCACCGGGATCGCCGCCCATTCCGTCGCCCGGCTGCCGGGGCGGGACGGCGTACCGGATCGGCTCGTCGTCGGCGGGGCCGACGGCGTGGTCCGGCTCTACGACCTGGCCACCGGCCGGCAGGCCGCCGTGCAGCGGGTCGGCGAAGGCGCCGTTCAGGACGTGGCGGTCGGTGTGCTGGCCGACGGCACCCAGGTCGTCGGGGCGATCCACGACGAGGGCGTCGTCCTCTGGCTGCCAGGCTCCGACAGCGTCATCACCCTGCCCGACTCGGCCGGCGGCGGTGACGTCCGCCCGTTCAAGATCTGCGCCTATCGGGCGCTCGGCTCGCAGTGGCTGGCGTGTGCGTACAACGACAACTCGCTGGCCACCTGGGACCTGCACGATCTCGACCGGGGCCGGGTGTCGCGGGAGCCCCGAGTCCACGGTGGGCAGATCTGGTCGCTGATCGCCGTCGACGAGCCCGCCTCGGGGTACGTCGTCGCCAGCGGCAGCGCCGACGGCACCGTCAAGCTCTGGATCGCCGACCGGAACGCCGGGCTGCGCCTGGGCCGGACCTTGTACGAGGCCTCGACGGTCCGCCGTCTGCGGTTCGTGCGAGATGCCGAGACTCCGCTGCTGGTCTCGGCCTCGGCCAGCGGTTCGGTGGCGTTGTGGCGGTTCGACGGCCCCACCGACCGGCCGCTCCGGGAGATCACCCGGCACCTCGGCGAGGTCTGGGCGCTCGCCTGCGCGACCACTTCCGACGGCGGTGTGGTGATCGCCTCCGGGGACATGCACGGCCGGGTCGAGATGACCCCGCTGCAGACCGAACTGATCAGCGACATCACCGGGCGGGACCTGTTCGCCGCCCCCGGCACGACCTGGGTGGCCGTCAGCGGCGTCACCGCGAACGGTCAGTACGTCGCGTGCGCCGGAGTGGATCAGACGGTCCACGTCCTCGACCCCGACACCGAGATGCCGTCCGGCGGCTTCGACCCGATGGCCACCGCCCGGCAGCCGCTCGCCCTGAAGGCGCACGTCAGCACCGTCCGCTCGCTCACCTCGGCGGGCACCGCGCTGAACCCGCATCTGATCAGCGGCGGGGCCGACCGGCGGGTGTTCGACTGGGACCCGGTCTCCGGCGGGCTGCGTACGGAGCTGCCGATGGGGCATCAGGGCGAGGTGTGGGCGTTGGCGCCGTTCCGCCTCCGCGGTGCGCAGTACGTCGCCAGCGGCAGCGCCGACGGTTCGGTCCGGATCTGCGGGCTGTCCGAAGGGGACACGGCCTCGGTCCTGCTCAGCGACTGCGGGGCGGTCAACGCGCTCGTCGCGGTGCCGTACGCCGACGGAGCGCTGCTCACCGTCGCGTCCACCCGGGGCGTACGCGTCGTCGCCGTCCAGAGCCCGGACGCCGTCACGGTCGTCTCGAATCACCAGATCTCGGCGGCGTGCCCGCTCGACGACGGCACCCGGCATCAGGTCGTCATCGCCCGGCCAGACGGCGACACCTGCGTCCTGGAGTACGTCGATCCCGTCGCGCGGACGGTCGCCACCGGCTTCCGATACACGCACAGCAGCGCCCAGGTCTCGGCGCTGGCCGCCGCCCGGATCGGTCAGGAAGTCCTCATCTTCGGCGGATTCGACGACGGCCGGGTCATGGTCTGGCAGACCGACGGGACGCCGGTCGGCAAGCCGGTCCGGTTCGGCACCTCGACCGTCCGGGCGCTGGGCGTCGTCGAGATCGCGCCGCCGGACGGCCGTGGCTCCGGCGTCACCCGGCCGGCCTTGTTCGCCGCGGACGACGACGGCGGCGTACGCCTCTGGCCGATCGCGACCGGCAGCCTGCTGCGATCGGGCGGCTCGATCGGCTCCGCCGTCCGCCCGGCCTCCATCCTGCTTCAGGATCAGCCGACCGACCTCGACAAACTCTCCCGGGACGGGCTGATCGACACCATCCACTCGGTGCTGATGTCGCCCAACACCAAGCCGCCGGTCGTCGTCGGCATCCACGCGCCCTGGGGCCAAGGCAAGTCGAGCGTCCTCCGGCAGCTGCGCTCCAAGGTGGATCCGGCCGGGGCGGCCGCCGCCGACGCGGAGACGCCGGTGGAGGCCACCCACGAACTCGTACCCCGGCCGTCGGCGAAGACACCGAAAGGGCTGTTCGCCAAGGCGCGTACCGACTGGCGGGGCGGCGTTGTGCGTACCAGATTGACCAGAGCTTGGGCCTGGCGGCAGATCGCCCGGCCCGCGGACGGCGACCAGCGACTGGAGTACGAGATGCGGCCACGGGCCGGCACCGACGGCCGGGCCGCGATCACCGTGTGGTTCAACCCCTGGATGTACGAGAAGCCGGACCAGGTGTGGGCGGGCCTGACCCGCGAGATCCTGACCTCGATCACGGACCGGCTGCCGCCCGCGCAGCGCGAGCGGCTGTGGTTCGACCTGAACCTGCGGCGCACCGACCCCGCCGCGATGCGCAAGCGCATCCTCGCCAGCTACATCCCGCGGACCCTGGTCGGCATGCTGATCGGGCTCGCCGTCGCGGTCATCGTGATCATGGGCGTGGTGGCGGTCGGCGTCGCCGCCTGGAACAACACCGACTTCAACGCGCTGCTCGGCTCCGGCGCGGTCATCGGCATCACCGCCGCCTGGATCATCGGCAACCTGGCCTTCTCCAGCTTCAAACAGGTACGCGGCTGGATCTCGCCCGACGTGCTGACCCGTCCGGCGGCCGAGGGCGTGGCCGCGGCGGACACCGGCGACCGCGATTGGAAGGCCGCCCGCGATCCGCTGGAGAACAGCCAACGCGGCTACCTCTACATGCTGCAACACGACGTACGCGAAGTCGTGGCGCTCGCCACCGCGCACTCGCCGGTGATCATCATGGTCGACGACCTCGACCGCTGCAGCCCGGCGATCGTCTCCGACACCATCGAGGCGGTCAACCTGTTCCTGAACAAGGCGTTCGGCGACTGCCTGTTCGTGATCGCGCTCGACCCGGCGACCGTCGCGGCGCAGCTGGAGACGGTCTACGAATCACTGCGACGGCGGGCGCACGACGACCCCGCCACGTTCGGGCACCTGCAGCACACCGGGTGGCGGTTCATGGAGAAGATCCTCGACCTGCCGATCCGGCTTCCTCGC